>NZ_CP097765.1:600000-790674 GCF_023585785.1 Blochmannia endosymbiont of Camponotus modoc | reverse complement strand
ATTAATTCGCCTGTTTTAGTATTTAATGTTGACCTATCTTTAAAATGCGTAAGCTACGCCCAACGCAATAACATTATCGGTACAAATCTGAGATGCACTAGTAAAACTATCCTTATGTAATAAATTAATTCTATAATCCATAGTAGTACAAATATTTTTATTAAAAACATAACTTGTTCCAACTGTAACACATTTTTTTAAAAAATTCCTGTAGCCATCATTTTCCGCATCATTAGCTTTTGAATACAAATAAGATACAGAAGGACGTAAACCAAAATTAAATTGATATTGGGCCACTAATTCAACATTCTTAGCTTTATTAATAAAGCCATAAATATATTCTGGATTAAGATTATCACAGAAACTACCAAATGGAGTCATATTATAAGTCTCTCCATAAACAGCTGCTACATACATACCATTTCCATCATATTTTATGCCCAAAGAATACGCTTCAGCATTATCATTGCAACAAAGATTGCTATCTAAAGCAGTTTGTTCAGTGATACGTTTATTATTAGTGTAAGCCACGGACGCAGCAAACCCATTATCCAATGAGTAAGATGCAGACACCCCGTATCCTTCTCCGTTAGCCGTTTTTAAAGTACGACCTGTTGCTTTGTTCACATCATTCTTACCTTGATATTGTAAGGCAAAATCCAGTCCATTCACGAAACCAAAAAAATTTTTATTACGATATGTAATCACATTTGAACTACGATTAGATAAAAAATTATCTACAAACAATATATCTCCTCCAAATCCTGGTGTTACATCTGTCCATGCTCCCACATCATACAATACTCCATAATTTCTTCCATAATCAATGCTTCCTAAATTTCCAAATTTTATTCCTGCATAGCCAAGTAACACCTTATCATTATTATTTACGATGGTTCCTTCAGTATTCTTTAGGGAAATTTCATGCTCCCACATCCCAAAACCAACAATTTGGTCATTAATATATGTTGTTCCAGAAAAACCATATCTTACAAACGAATTATCCCCATTTTTAGTATTATCTTTAGAAAAATAATGACCTCCAACAAGACTACCAAACATATCTAATATATTTCCATCTTTATTGTAAATTTCAGAAGCCACGGCAGTGCTTGCCATAACCATAGTTGCGACCAGGCTAGTAAAACACCGTAATTTCATATCAATACCTCACCATATAGTAAGTAAAAAATACTATTTAACAACTCAATAACACCCATTAACTTTCTTCAAAAATAAATCAACACTTTATATGCATCAATCCATTTCTAATTATTAGTGAGTGATTACATAATAAACCGACCACTGTGCTCACATTTGTATTAACAATATCGGCATATATATAAAATACAATTCTCCAAAATTCAACTCATATTTAAACAATACACACAAAAATCCTACGCATAAAACATAAAAAACCCCATGTTTCTCTCTATCTATATTATTTGCTATCTAATTACACAACGATTTCTCATTCAATATATATATATCTAACAATTCCTTTCATTGAATATCATATTACTTATGATCATAATGTTAAATATCAATAATAGAATGATCGTATTATAATATAATATTGCATGTTTGTTACATTTCCTCAACTTAAATAATCACTACTCCAATTAACTATTTTAAAAATCATAGTAATCATTTTTTATAATTATATTAGAAATAATTATTGTATACTATATATTAACATAATAAATATTAAAAACATGAATAAACAACAGAAAATACAATATTAATTTCACAGACACAAAAATCTCATATTATTGAATAAAATTTCATTATTAAAACCAACAGTTAATAACGATAAATTCTCTTCGATACTGAGTTAAATAAAACAATTTTAATTTTCTACTGACTCCACAACACACTGTAACCCAACTACACATTCATCACATGCTGTACGAATTAACATAACTCCTTGAGTATTACGTCTAATAATATTAACTTCAGAAACACGAGTGCGTACTAATCGGCCTGAGTCAGTGATCATTACTATTTGATCAGATTGATTTACTTGCACAGCACCAATTACATTACCATTTCGCTCAGTAACCTTAATAGAAATCACACCTTGAGTCGCGCGAGACTTAATCGGATATTCTGATTGATTAGTACGCTTTCCGAAACCATTTCGAGTAACAGTAAGAATAGAACTCTTGTCTTTTGGTATAATTAAAGATACTACGCGATCACCTTGTAATAAATGAATACCTTTTACGCCGATCGCCGAGCGACCTACACTTCGCACCTGTGTTTCTTTAAATCGTACAACTTTTCCGTAAGCAGTAAACAACATTACCTCATTACTGCCATCGGTTACATCGGCTCCAATTAATTCATCCCCATCATTAAGATTCAATGCAATAATACCAACATTACGTGGCCGACTAAACTCGGTAAGCGGTGTTTTTTTTACAACTCCACTACTAGTCGCCATAAATACTTGATGTCCTGTTGTATAGTTTTGAATTGGTAAAATAGCAGTAATTCGTTCATTCACATCTAATGGCAACAGGTTAATAATTGGTTTACCTCGTGATCCACGACTAGCTGCAGGTAATCGATAGACTTTCATCCAATATATACGCCCATAATTAGAAAATAACAAAACCGTATCATGAGTATTAGCTATTAGTAATCGCGTAATAAAATCTTCTTCCTTAATTCGTGTTGCTAACTTTCCTTTTCCTCCTCGTTTTTGCGCCTCATAATCTGTTAATGGTTGATATTTAACATAACCTTGATATGATAAAGTTACTACCACATCTTTTTGATTAATTAAATTTTCAACATTAATATTTTCAATATTGCTACTAATTTCAGTACGACGAGAATCATTATATTCTTCTTGTATCATCAATAGTTCTTGACGAATTACCTTCATAAGGCATTTAGGATCTTTTAAGATAGAGACTAAATTTTCTATTTTTTCTAACAAACTGCTATATTCTTTTAATAATTTTTCATACTCCAAAGTAGTAAGTTTATGTAATTTTAAATCTAAAATAGCTTGTACTTGATTCTTGGTAAGATAATATTGATTATTGTGAACAACATTCTTTACTTCTGACCCTTCAGATTTCATCAAGTTAATAAAAGTTCTTTGTTTTATATCAAAGCCATTGCCTATATTCCATGACGAAGATATTAAAACAGAACTAGCTTCCACAGAACTATTAGATTGACGGATAAGGTTAATAACTGAATCAATATTAAATAATGCAATCGCTAACCCCTCTAAAATATGAATGCGATTACGAGCTTTCTTTAATTCAAAAGTAACACGACGTATTACCACTGCGCGACGATGACATACAAAAGCAGATAAAATGTCTTTTAATGACATAATTTTTGGTTGTCCTTGATGTAATGCTACCATATTAATGCCGAATGAAGTTTGTAACGCAGTTAAAGAATATAAATTATTTAAAATTACCTCACTAATAGCATCACGTTTAATTTCAACAACTATCCGCATACCGTCCTTATCAGATTCATCACGCAAATTATATATTCCCTCAATGCGTTTTAATTTTGCTAATTCCGCGATCTTTTCTAACAATCGAGCCTTATTAACTTGATAAGGAATTTCATATATTACGATAGATTCACGACCACTTTTAACATCAGTTTCAATTTCCGATCGGGCCCGAATATAAATTTTACCTCGTCCGGTACTATATGCTTCTTTCAGACCACCGCTATCATTAATAATAGCAGCAGTAGGAAAATCTGGGCCTGGAATATATTTCATTAATCCTTCAATAGTAATATCCTCATTATCTATAAACGCCAAACATCCATTAATTACCTCAGAAAGATTGTGAGGAGGGATATTAGTAGCCATTCCTACAGCAATACCAGAAGAACCATTAACCAAAAGATTTGGAATTCTAGCAGGCAGTATTCCTGGAATACTTTCAGTGCCATCATAATTCAGTTCATAATCAACAGTTTCTTTGTCTAAATCTAACAATAATTCATTTGCTATTTTAGACATACGTACTTCAGTATAACGCATAGCCGCCGCTGGATCACCATCTACTGAACCAAAATTACCCTGTCCATCTACTAAAGCATAGCGCATTAAAAAAGGTTGTGCCATGCGCACTATAGTTTCATATACTGCGGTATCCCCATGAGGATGATATTTTCCAATAACATCGCCTACTACTCTAGCTGATTTTTTATAATTTCTATTCCAACAATTCCCAAGTACTTGCATGGCAAATAATATACGACGATGCACAGGTTTTAATCCATCTCGAACATCTGGCAATGCACGCCCAACGATCACTGACATAGCATAATCTAAATAAGAATGCGTTAATTCTTCTTCTATGTTAATTTGTGTGATTTCTTTAGCAAAATCATTCATGCATTTATATCCTCTATTTATTTTGAATTCATATATATATTAAAAAATTGTTTAAATAATCTATTAAACTATAATATAAACTGTTTTAGTAATATTTAAATTACTCTACAAAGATAAATACATTTATCATGTTATATATAAATCAGTTCATAACCATATTTCAATGAACTAATAGTTGTAAATAATCTACATACTAACATTCAAATCTATAGCATTCCTATTTTCTTATTTTAAGAAGATCTTAACATGAAAGACACAATTATTGATGAACTTACAGAAAATCAAAAGAATATGAATAAAAAAGAAATCGATAAATTCAAAACATCCACATCACAATGGTGGGGTCCTTTTAATACATTTAAACCATTGCATCACATTAATTCGACACGCTTTAATTATATTATTGAGCACAGTAATGGACTATTTGGAAAAAAAATATTAGATATTGGCTGCGGTGGGGGTATTTTGTCAGAAAGTATGGCGCAAGCAGGCGCAAAAGTCGTTGGGTTAGATATCAATGCTTCCGCTTTAGAAGTTGCAAAATCACATGCCTTACATCAAGGTTTAAATATTCATTACATACAAGAAACAATAGAAAACCATGCCTTAAAACATGCTAATCACTACGATGTAGTAACCTGTATGGAAGTTTTAGAGCATGTACCGTGTCCCTCATCAATTGTTCATGCTTGCTCTACCATGATTAAGATAGATGGATCAGTATTTTTTTCCACATTAAATCGTACATTTAAATCATGGCTGCTCGTTATAATAGGCGCTGAATATATTTTTCGCATTATTCCAAAAGGCACTCATAATTTTAATAAATTTATTACCCCATCTGAATTACTAGAATGGATTGACTCTACCATTTTAGAAGAACAAAACATCACCGGATTATGCTATAATCCCTGCACGCATAAATGCGCCTTAATACATAACCTCAATACAAACTATATCTTACATGCTAAACTAAAAAGTAATCACTCTATATAATATAGAGTGATTACAAATTAATAAATAATAAACATTTACTATTATAAGAATAATTTTTTTTAATATGATCAATATAATATTAAAGACATAATCCAATTGTTCAATTATATTAAAATAATAAGACGGTACGGCATGATTACTATGTATAGACACTTAGAATATTTATGCCAAATAAGAACCATGCAATTTTTTCCACCTGTATTACTATTTAATTAATTACTATTTTATACATAAAAATTATGATGTCATTATTAATTCATCAAATTATCACGAGTCTGAGCCATAATTTATTCATCACAAATTACTGTGGCCTAATATTATTAATATTACACAAAGGGTATACATTTATATGAACCAAACTCTACTAGTTACTAAACGAAACGGTCATCACGAACCTATTAATCTTGACAAAATTCACCGAGTTATTAATTGGGCCGCCAAAGGCTTAGAGCAAGTCTCTGTTTCACAAGTAGAATTGCGTTCCCACATACAATTTTATAATGGAATAAAAACTTCCGATATTCAAGAAACAATCATAAAAGCAGCAGCAGACTTGATTTCTGAAGAAGAACCAGACTATCAATATTTAGCAGCACGTTTAGCGGTATTTCATTTACGTAAAAAAGCTTACGGTCAATTTGAACCACCAAAACTATATAATCATGTGTTACGATTAACAAAAATTGGTAAATACGATCAACATTTGCTAGATGATTACAATGCGGAAGAGTTTAACCAAATGGATACATTTGTTGATCATTGGCGGGACATGAATTTTTCATATGCTGCTGTCAAACAATTAGAAGGTAAATACTTAGTACAAAATAGAGTAACCGGAGAAATTTATGAAAGTGCTCAGTTTTTATATATACTAACTGCAGCCTGTTTATTTTCTAAATATCCTAAAAAAACTCGGATGCATTACATTCAACAATTTTACAATGCGATATCAACTTTTAAAATTTCTTTAGCAACACCTATTATGTCTGGAGTACGCACACCAACACGCCAATTTAGTTCTTGTGTATTAATCGAATGTGATGATAGTCTTGATTCTATCAATGCAACATCCAGTTCTATTGTAAAATATGTTGCGCAACGTGCTGGAATAGGCATTAACGCTGGACGCATTAGAGCATTAGGCAGCCCAATACGTAACGGAGAAGCATTCCACACCGGATGTATCCCATTCTATAAACATTTTCAAACAGCAGTAAAATCATGCTCTCAGGGAGGCGTACGTGGAGGAGCGGCCACACTATTTTATCCTATTTGGCATTTAGAAATAGAAAATTTACTTGTTTTAAAAAATAATCGCGGAATCGATTCCAACCGAATACGTCATTTAGATTATGGCGTACAAATTAATAAATTAATGTACCAACGTCTTATTGAAGGAAAATATATTACACTATTTAGCCCATCTGATGTGCCAGGATTATATGAAGCTTTTTTTAATAATCAAAATGAATTCGAACACTTATATAACACATATGAAAATGATCGTAATATTAGACATCGAAAAATTAAAGCAATAGAATTGTTTTCTTTAATGATGCAAGAGCGAGCTTCTACTGGAAGAATCTATATTCAACATACAGATCACTGTAATACTCATAGTGCTTTTGATAGTATTGCCGCTCCAGTTCGTCAATCCAATTTATGCTTGGAAATCACTTTACCAACCAAACCTTTAAATAACATTAATGACCATAATGGTGAAATTGCTTTATGTACATTATCTGCTTTTAATCTTGGTAACATTGAAAATCTTGATGACTTATCTGAACTTTCTACTTTAATAGTACGAGCTCTTGACGCTTTATTAGATTATCAACATTATCCTATTCCTGCTGCGCAACGTAGTGCTGTAAGAAGACGTTCTTTAGGAATTGGAGTAATTAATTATGCTTATTATCTTGCTAAACATGGGGTACGTTATTCAGATGGTAGTGCTAATAAACTAACGCATCGTACTTTCGAAGCTATTCAATACTATTTATTAAGAGCATCTAACAATTTGGCTCAAGAAAAAGGATCTTGCGAGTGGTTTGACGATACTTCATATTCAAAAGGAATCCTACCTATTGATACATATAAAACAGAACTGAATTCATTTATTAATGAACCATTACATTATAACTGGGAAGATTTACGTGTTAAGATTAAAAAATATGGATTACGAAATTCTACATTATCTGCATTAATGCCATCAGAAACTTCGTCACAAATTTCTAATGCTACCAATGGCATAGAACCTCCCAGAGGTTACATTAGCATAAAAGCTTCAAAAGACGGAATTTTGCGTCAAGTGGTACCTGAATTTATTAAACTAAAATCTGATTATGAATTATTATGGCAAATACCGGATAATCGGGGATATCTACAATTAGTAGGAATTATGCAAAAATTCATTGACCAATCTATTTCAACTAATACTAATTACGATCCCTCTCGATTTCCAGAACACAAAGTGCCTATGAAACAGCTACTTTCAGATTTATTATACGCATACAGACTTGGTATTAAAACATTATACTATCATAACACCCGTGATGGAGCTCAAGATGTACAAAAAACACTACCACATAACCAATCAAATATTTGTACAAGTGATGCTTGTACAATTTAGAAAAGCAACTACTATTTACTAAAACCCCACATATTTATATTTACTTTTAAAAAAGGAATAACAATGATTTATACAACTTTTTCTCAAAATAAAAATAATCAACTGCTCGAACCAATGTTTTTAGGACAACCAGTAAATATCGCTCGATTTGATCAACAAAAACATTCCATTTTTGAAAAATTAATTGAAAAACAACTTTCGTTCTTTTGGCGTCCAGAAGAAATAGATATTTCTAAAGATCGTATAGATTTTCAATCATTACCAGATCATGAAAAACACATTTTTATTAGCAATTTAAAATACCAAACTTTATTGGATTCTATTCAAGGACGCAGTCCTAATATTGCATTACTACCATTAATTTCTATACCAGAACTGGAAATTTGGGTAGAAACTTGGTCATTTTTCGAAACCATCCACTCCCGTTCCTACACCCATATTATTCGTAATATTGTTAATCATCCATCTTTGATATTTGATGATATTATCAGCAACAAAGAAATTCTAAAACGTGCTAAAGATATTTCGACATACTATGATAATTTAATTGAATTAACCAGTTATTATCATATCTTAGGCCCCGGTATTCATCGAATCAATAATAACACTGTCGCAGTAAACTTACATGAACTTAAAAAGAAATTATATTTATGTTTAATTAGCGTTAACGTGCTAGAAGCTATTCGTTTTTATGTCAGCTTCGCCTGTTCTTTTGCATTTGCTGAACGAAAACTCATGGAAGGTAATGCAAAAATTATACGACTTATAGCACGTGACGAAGCTTTGCATTTAAACGCTACTCAACATATTTTAAACTTAATGCGCTCTGGGTCAGATGATCCAGAAATGGCCGATATCAGTACAGAATGCCAAAAAGAAAGTTATGCGCTATTTTTAATGGCTGCAGAACAAGAAAAAAATTGGGCTAACTATTTATTTAAAGATGGCTCTATGATAGGTTTAAATAAAGATATACTTTGTCAATACATTGAATATATTACCAATATACGTATGCAAGCAATCGGGCTAGGAACACCCTTTAACACCAAATCTAATGTGATACCCTGGATTAATTCTTGGTTGTCATCAGATAATGTTCAAGTGGCACCACAAGAAGTAGAAGCCAGTTCTTATCTAGTAGGTCAAATAGATCCTAATATTGACGAAAATGAATTTCATGATTTTCAATTGTAAAATATTTTTTCTTCAAAAAAAATATTTAAATATACAATTTGTGCATAATAACAGAACATATCGTTCCTTATTAGAAGCATTGGAAATGCATCATATACCATCATTAAATTATCAATGTCGATCGGGTTACTGTGGAAGTTGCCGTGCCTTATTAATAAGAGGAAAAGTACAATATTACACAGAACCTTTAGGTTCTATTCGTTCTAATGAAATTTTAATATGCTGCTGCGTTCCTATAGAACATATTATATTAAAACTACTGTAATATGTGTCTTAAACGACATTATTATAAATTCATAAACTCATAAAATCATTCGTTAAATAATTTAAAATATAAATCAAAATCGTCCAATTACATTTGGATTGCAATTAAACTACCGGTGGGTATATTAAATGCACAAAATAAATCAAAGGCTTTGGGTATAATCCTAAAAATAATATAGAAAAAGATACTATAATCACTATTATCCCATCAGGAGTAACACTCCAACTAGATAAAGAATCAGAGTTGATATTTAAACGATTTGTAGGACTAAGATATAAATTTATTATAACTCTTAAATAATAAAATATACTAATAACACTACTCATTGATATAAAAATAGTAAGCCACCATAATTTACTGTCTATTCCCAAAAAAAACAAATAAAATTTCCCAATGAAACCTAATGTCATAGGTATACCTGCTAGAGACAATATAATAATCGTAAATAATACCGATAACATTGGCTGATGCCAAAAAAGACCACGATATACAAATAAAGAATCTACGTCTGTGTCCTCATTGGCATAAAAAAACGACATTATACTGATAATACCAAATGCGCCAATACTAGTCAGCACGTAACTTGTAAGATAAATACCAATAGTTTCCAAAGCAATGGGGTTGACCTGTAGTATCGCAATTACACCAATCAAAACATAACCTGTATGTGCAATTGAAGAATAAGCTAAAACCCGCTTAATATTATCTTGTTTAATAGCCATTAAATTACCAAATAACGCTGAACAACATGCAATACCTGATAAAAATACACAAAATACCTTATTATACTGATTAGGAAACACCATCAATAATCGTATTAATACAGATATTACAGCTATTTTACTGCTAGTTGTCAGATACAATGATATTGAAGATGGCGCTCCTTGATATACATCAGGAGTCCATAAATGAAAAGGAACTAATGACAATTTAAATCCGAACCCAACCATCATCATACCTAGTCCTATGGTTGACATAAGTATAGATTGATTCGACGCAATAATATGTAAACGTAACAATTGATTAATACTAGTAAAAGACAAAAAACCAGTTGCAGCATATATCAATGCTATACCAAATAATATAAATGATGAAGATACTCCAGATAATATAATATATTTAATACTTGCTTCTAAAGAAAATTTTTTAAAAAAAGAATAACCTATCAACCCAAATAACGGCAATGAAATCAGTTCCATTCCTAAAAATAATATTACTAAATGATTCGCAGTTGCCAATAAAATACCACCAATACTAGAAATAAGTAATAATAAATAAAACTCATCACGATTATTACTCGGATAAATTAACAACCATTTATAAGCCAATACGGAGCTTGATAAACCAGAAACTAATACCAATATTATGTATAATATAGAAAAATCATCAACACACATTAATTGAAAAACGTTTTGAGCTCTTTGATCCCATACCAATCCAATCGATATAATTGCTAAACTAAATCCGAATATTGTTAATGAGGTATGTAAAAATAAATTACGACGATATGCAATAGATAACATAATAATGACTGTTGTCATTCCAATAATTAATACAGGCAGCAATAGAATTATTTGTGTCCAAGTTATTAGCATAATAAATTAAGATCCTATTATCGTTATAATGTAATCACATTGAACAGTTATATTCTTTTAACAAAATACAAAGATTGTGCATTGTCGTATATGAAACATTCAAAATATATTGCGGAAAAAAACCAATTAAAAAAATACATAATAACAACGTTATAATAATATTCTTTTCCCGTAGTGTCATATTTCTTAATAACCTGCTTTTAGTAACTCTGGGAACCAATATTGGACCATAATATATACGTTGCATTAAAATAAGAGAATAAATTGATGATAATATTATCCCAAAACAAGCTATTATTGTAATTATAGGTGCTGATTGAAAATTACCAAACAAAATCGTTACTTCTCCTATAAAATTTCCAGTACCGGGTAATCCAAGTGTTGCTACTGCGAAACATAAAGAAAAAGCAGGAATTAAATGCATGCGACTCCATAACCCTCCCATCAAACGCATATCTCGAGTACGTGTTCGCTCGTATAATTGACCACAAATTATAAACATTCCAGAAACAGATAAACTATGAGAAATCATTTGTATCACAGCACCCTGATATGATAAGTGAGTACCACTATAAATTGCGATCAATACAAATCCCATATGAGATATACTAGTATACGCAATTAAACGTTTAACATCAGTTTGTGCGAATGCCATAAAAGCTCCATAAAAAATATTTACCAGACCCAAACACATAGCAATTGGGGCAAAAGCTTTTGAAGCACAAGGAAATAACGGTAAAACAAATCGGAAAAATCCATAAGCCGCTGTTTTTAATAAAATTCCTGCTAAATCTACTGACCCAGCAGTAGGAGCTTGGCTATGAACATCAGGCAACCAAACATGAAAAGGAACGATTGGCATTTTTACTGCAAAAGCAAAAAAAAACCCCAACATAATTAAATATTCCGTATTCACTGGCAGCAACATATTCAATAAATCTTGATAATTAAACGACCACACACCATGTATATCATGATATATAGAAACAAGAGTAATAATAGAAATTAACATAAATAATCCGCTAAATTGAGTATAAACAAAAAATTTAATAGCAGTATTAATACGACCGCTTCTATTAACCTCTTTGTGTCCCCATAAAGATATCAAAAAATACATTGGAATAAGCATTATTTCCCAGAAAAAAAAGAACAAAAGCATATCAATTGATAAAAAAACACCAATAACTCCACCTAAAATCCACAATAAATTAAGATAAAAAAGACCGTGATAACGCTGAATCTCACACCAAGAACATAACACTGCCATGCATCCTAAAAATCCAGTTAATGTTACCATCAACAAAGAAAATCCATCTAACGCTAAATGCACGCTAATTCCAAATCTTGGGATCCAAGGATATATGTATTCTAATTGCCATTTAGGAAACACATGTTCTGTTGGATGCACATTTAATAGATTATGGCACTCATACTGCCATAAAAAAACAGTAGTAATGAATGTTATGCTCATCCCAGATAAAGCAACCCAACGCGGTACCCAATATCCAATACGTTCTGATTGCCAACATAACAGTCCAAAAACAAAAGGAATAAATATTAAGATAATTAATAACATATTGTTTTTGTTTTTCTCTCTAAAACATATACATTAAATATTTGTATTTCCTCATATTATAAATCAAGAATACTATACTGATTTACAGACGATCATAAATTAATATCATGATTAATATCATAATTGCCCCTATGTTCATTGATACTATGTACCAACTGAGTTTACCATTTTCACTACATATCAAACCATTCTTAATCCAACATAATAACGATACGATAACATTCACTATTACATCAACTGGATCAGAATAAGACAATTTTTTTGTTATAAATAAATATGGCTTTATAAATATCAATTTGTAAAACCAATCAAATCCCCATCCATAATAACATAACAATACTATGTATCGTTCTACTACTTCTGTTGCACGAGGTCTAATAACCGGTCTTGTAATCCCACGCAAAAAATCCATCCAAAAAATTGATGCCAACCAAATACCAAACATTACTAAAAGCCCCGATATTATTTCAAAATATATTTGACTATAATTATACACTTCACCAACGTTAGTAATTATAGTATCTGTTAACAAAGGTAATTTTATCCATCCACCAATAAACGTCGATAACAATAACAATAAGATTAATGGTAAATTTTGAGTGATTTTATTACATACACATGGCTCTATTTTTTTTTCACCATGAAACACAACAAAAATCATTCGAAACGTATAAATAGGTGTTAAAAACATTCCTATTAATCCAGATAACAAGAAAAAATAATCATGATTAGCTAATGTTTTTAACATGATCATTTCTTTTGAATAAACTCCAGCAGTAATTATAGGTACTCCAGATAAAGATGCTCCGCCTATTAAAAAACAAACATAAATTAAAGGTATAAATTTATATAACCCTCCCATCTTAAAAATATTTTGTTCATATCTGCAAGCGTAAATTAATGAACCCGCAGATAAAAACAACAACGCTTTAAAAAAAGAATGTGTTACTAAATGAAACATAGCTGCATCCCAATGTCGACCTCCGAGCGCTAAAAACATGTATCCTATTTGACTTATAGTAGAATATGCTAAAATCTTTTTAATATTGCTCTGAAATAACGCGGAACAACTAAATAAAATCACAGTTAATGAACCAATAACACCAGTCAAGTATAAAATATTTGGAGTCATTAAAAAAAATTTATTCATACGAATTATTAAATACACACCAGAAGTGACCATAGTAGCTGCGTGAATCAATGCCGACACTGGAGTTGGACCAGCCATAGCGCTAGTTAACCAATTTTGTAAGGGTAACTGAGCTGATTTGCCTATTGCCCCAATAAGTAACATAAAAGATACCCATGTGATATCATTAAAAATATGACACGATGAACATTTTAGTTCCAACGTTAGTAATTTACTAAAACTCAAGGTATGATATTGATCATAAATCATGAATAACGCACATACCAAACATATGTCTCCAACACGAGTAATAATAAATGCTTTTAAAGCTGCTATTCCATTCCTAGAATCAGAATAGTAAAATCCGATTAATAAATAACTACACAGTCCTACGCCTTCCCATCCAAAGTACATCAATAACAAATTATCTGAAAGCACCAAAAGCACCATATTTGCCATAAATAAATTAGTGTAAGCAAAAAAACGAGAATATCCTTCACATCCACTCATATACCAAGCGGCATATAAATGAATGATAAATCCAACACCAATAATTACTGATAACATGATTAAGGACAACCCATCTAATCTAAGTGCTACAGTAATACATAAGGTATCAATAGTAAACCAGGTCCAAAGTTCCTGTACAAACACAAAATTAATGTCATTACTGGAATTGCAATAAAAATTAAATATGATGTATATAGCAACCAATACTGATATACCTACCGTACCTACTCCTATTATAGAAGAAGTCTTTTCTGACCATTTTCCTTGAGAAATAGCTAACGTAATAAATCCTAATAATGGGAAAAGTATAGTTAAAAAAAGTAAATTCATCCACGCATCTCACTAATATTATCAATGTGCAATGTATGATAACGACGATATAATTGAAGTAATAATGCTAAAGAAACTGCAGATTCAGAAGCAGATAAAGTAATTACTAAAATATACATAACCTGACCATCTGATTGCCCCAAACAAGATCCTACTATCACAAATGCTGAAGCAGCAGCGTTAATCATAATTTCTAAACCTAATAATATAAACAACAAATCACGTCTTATTATTATAGCTATTAAACCTAATATAAATAAAATTATAGATAAACTAAAAGCATGCGATAAAGGAATCATATTTTATATTTTTTTAATTAAGTAGAATCAATGCAATCATCAGATAATGTATGATTTTGAGACAAATGAAACACAGAAATCAACGCACCTAATAATAAAAATGACGCTAGCTCTACCATTAATATATATGGACCAAATAATACAACACTAACTTGTTTTGAATCTATTATTGAGTTGTTTACATTTATAAAATCATCTTTTAACCCAAAGGATATGTACAGTAAAATCGCAAACAAAATACCTACCAACAACGCAGAACCACAACATAATATGGGGTTTAAAAATCTACTTTCTTTTTGTATACCAAATATAATATTTTTTGTATTAAGCATCATTATCGCAAATACGAATAAAATCATGATAGCTCCGGCATAAACAATAATTTCCAAGGCAGCAGCAAAAGATGCTCCTACAGAAAAAAAATTGCATGATATAGATAAAAATGAAACTATTAAGTATAATAAAGCACGCATTGGATTATAATGCAGTATTACACATATCGTAGACAATATTGCTATAATTCCAGAAATATAAAATAGAGCCATCATGCCACACTCCTCTCATTAACCATCACTTTAAAATTAAGGTAATATGTTTTTAACATTTATAGGCTTTGATTCTTTTATCGCGTCCCCCTTTTTTTTATCTAATATTTCCTTACCAGAAAATCGATAAAAATCATACTCTAAATATTTTCCAGGACCCGATATTAATAAATCAGACTTTTCATACACTAAATCATGTCTTTTAAAGTCACTCATTTCAAAATCTGGAGTTAATTGAATAGCTGCTGTTGGACATGCCTCTTCACACATACCACAAAAAATACATCTAGAAAAATTGATTCTAAAAAATTTTGGATACCACCGACCATCTGTAGATTCTCCTTTTTTCAAAGAAATACACCCTACTGGACAAGCTACAGCGCATAAATTACAAGCTACACAACGTTCTCGACCCGAAGAGTCTCGAGTCAATACGATACGACCACGATATCTAGGTGATGGAATATACGGAACGTCGGGATACATCCGAGTTTCACGTTTACTAAATGCTTGCATGCCTATCATCCAAATACTACGTAATATAGAACCAATATCTATAAAAAACTTTTTTAACTTCATCATAATATATGTAACCTATATTAATAATTATAATAAAATAACAACAGCAGTACTTAATAAATTAAACAACGTCATTGGTAAACAAATTTTCCAACCTATCAACATAACTTGATCATAACGTGGACGTGGTAACGCCGCACGTATCAATATAAACAGAATCAACAATAAAAAAGTTTTAGTAATAAACCAAACTACAGGAGGAAACCAAGGTCCTTTCCACCCTCCAAAAAACAGTGTTACAATGAATGACGCAATGACAATCATATTGATATATCCAGAAATAAAAAATAAACTAAATTTAATACCGGAATATTCAATATGATAACCATCTGCCAACTCTTGTTCTGATTCTGGTTGATCAAATGGATGTCTATGACATAAAGCCATACCCGCTAAAAAAAAAGTAATAAATCCTAAAAATTGAGGAATTACATTCCACAGATATAATTGATCTTCAACTATATTTTTTAAATTAAACGATCCAGCTTTGGCAACTACACCCATTATAGATAAACCTAAAAATACCTCATAACTAAGAGTTTGAGCCGCAGCACGCACAGCTCCAATTAAAGCATATTTATTGTTGCTTGCCCAACCCGCAAGCAACACTGAATAAACCATTAACCCTGACATCATAAGAAAGAATAATACACCAATATTGCAATCCCATATTATCCACGTAGGCGTAAAAGGAATAATCAATACACTCATTAATGATGAAATAAAAGCTATCACTGGGGCTAAAACAAATACGATACGATCAGAAAATGGAGGGATCCAATCCTCCTTGAACATAACCTTAATTAAATCAGCGCATAATTGTAATGAACCATGCCAACCTACTCTATTAGGACCATAACGATTTTGAAACAACGCCAATAACCTGCGTTCTAAAAAACTCATGTATGCACCACAAGCAAATACCACTAACAAAATAATTACCGCATGAAAAATGGAGGAAAAACAATGTTTCGTAACAATTTCTGACGAACCAAACATCACAATAATACCCCTTGAACATCTTGTGCATACATACCAGATAAAAATAAAGGAATACCTGGAAAACCTAAAGGTAATCCAATATGGCCTATAGGTAAATTAGTACTAAATTTAATCGGTAAACATAAAATTTGATCAACACATGTAAATTTAAGCAACATATTTTTTTGTATTTTTAATTGCAACGCATCTAATTGATTGAGCATTACATAAGGATTTGGCATACAATCTTGAATACACTTGGATCGCTGAGAAGTTTCTTCACTACCAAATAAATGCCAATAAGGTACTATCAACCACCGATCAACATTTTTCATAATTTTAAAGGATTGAGGAATCATATTAAACCAATTCAATGTTGAACCATTGTCAGTGTGTAATACACGTATTCCCGGATTACCAAAATGCAAATTCCCACCTACTTTATCTTGAAATTTATTCCATGCTTGTGGAGAATTCCATCCCGGAGCCCATGCAAACGCCACTTGTTTATGAAAAGATTGAACATCATGATTACCTTCCATAGAAAAAGAAAACATCGTATCATCATCTTGTGATATATAGGGTTCGTGTACATCAACATTAGCATACATCGCTGTACGTCCACTATAACGATGCGGTGCACGAGCTAGTTTTCGCCCATATATACGAAAAGATGCGTCCGGAGATGCCTGTTTAATACCAATTAATTTTGGAAAATAATGAATAATAGCATCTATAATCTGATCAATATTCAAATTTTTCTTTCTAATATAATTTATATAGCAATCATGTATTAAATATAACCATCTCCAACTTTCTAAAATAACTGTATTTTTTTCATAACTTTGTGGCTTATATACGCGAAAAAACCTTTGTGCACGCCCTTCGTAATTAATCACAGTCCCATCGCTTTCAACAAAACTAGAAACTGGTAAAACTAAATTTGCCTTCTTTTGAATCAGAGTATATTGATGATCTAATACAATTAAATAATTAACCTTATTTAAAGCAACATCAACTTGATTTGCCTGTGCATGACGATACAAATCACTTTCTAAGACAATTAAACCAACGGATGAAGTGTTAGTGCTACAAATATCTACAAGAGCAACATCGAGACTTTTTTTACCTAACATTACTAAACCTATGCTATTTACTTCTCCTACGATAAAAGTAATTCCAACTTCACTCCCACGATTTTTTAAAGCACGAGCAATATTTGCTGCTGAAGCAATTAATTCTTTACTACCTGCATTACTTCCTGAAATAATTAATGGCTTGCGCGCTTCCATTAATTTTTGTACAACTATATCTAATTTCTCATTCAGTTTAGAATCAAAATCTTTAACCTCGGGAGCAGTATGATCTAAAGCGTGAGCAACAGCAAAACCAAACCGTGCTTGATTTTGTACTGAATCATAATATGTTAATATAGCAACATCGTCTAATTTAGTCTTGTCAACCCCAGTTATCAATATATTATTTTTAATACCTTGAGCGCTATTTATAATAGCCGCAGATTGCCAATCAAAAATTCCTTGATCCCCTGCGTCTTTACGAGCTTTTCCTTTAACTACCTGACGTATCGACAGTGCTACTCGTGCTCCAGTTTGAGTTAAATCCTCTCCTAATATTAACACTGTATCATAACTTTCCACTTCATGTAATGACGGGACTTGAATACCACTATTACACAGTATTTCAACTATTAATAATAATCGCTCTTGTTCAAGATTATTAATCCCATTATAAAAATTATCTGGTCCTACCAATTTTAATAAAGAAAAATTGCTTTCCATACTGGCACGAGAAGATCCAATACCAATTATCCTATTACAATTATATTTTAATCCATTAGCAGCCTCTTGTATCGCTTGTCTTTCATTCAACACAACCCAATTATCGCCTTGCTTATTCGATGGAATTTTAGGTCTATTATCAATATTAACGTAATCGCATCCAAATCGGCCACGATCACACAAAAAATAACCATTAATATTGCCATTATAGCGATTTTCAACACGACACAACTTTCCGTAACGCTCACCTATAATAATATTACACCCAACGCTACATTGTTGACAAATACTCGGCGCAAAAATCATATCCCATTTACGGGTATAATTTTGTGGCTGTGTTTTATCAGTAAACACTCCAGTAGGGCATATCTCTATTAAATTTCCAGAAAACTCACTTCGTAACATACCATCTTGTACTCGTCCAAAATAAATGTTATCATGCACCCCAAATACCCCTAAATCATCACCTCCGGCGTAATCATTATAATATCGTATGCAGCGATAACAAGTAATACACCTATTCATTTCATGCCCAATAAACGGTCCCAAATATTGATTATAATGTGTACGCTTATTAAACCTATAACGACGATATGTTTGTCCAACCATTGCTGTCATATCTTGAAGATGGCAATTACCTCCTTCCTCGCATATCGGACAATCATGAGGATGATTAATCATTAACAACTCCAATATATTCTTTCTAAATTCTTCTACCTCATCATCAAAAATAATAATAGAACTACCATTTGATACTGGTGTCATACAAGACATCACCAAATGACTTTTTGTATCTTTTATTGTGTTACCAAAATGTTGTTGTTTCACTGCGCATTGCCTGCAAGCTCCAACACTGCCTAAAGCAGGATGCCAACAAAAATAAGGAATGTCGAATCCAAGAGACAAACATGTTTCCAGTATATTTTTTGAATCTTCCACCGTATACTTTTTCCCTTCTATATAAATAGAAATCATCATTTTAATATACCAATTTTATATTTTGTTGGTGCCTGAAAAAGTTTAAAAATCATCAATGTACATTCTTTATATTGAACATATAAATGATTATTATATTTATGTTTGATAAAAAATTCTTTAATTAATTTGCACACAAGCAATACGATTCAATTCCTTTTTATAAACTTTATAAATACCCAATTCAAATTCATTTTTGAAATATTTTAAAGCACTTTTCAAAGGTTCTATAGCTCCTGGGGCGTGAGCACAAAAAGTCCTTCCAGGTCCAAGTACACAACACAATTTCTCTAACAATTCTATGTCTCCAGGCCTACCATCTTTATTTTCCAAAGAAATCAATAACTTTACTATCCACGGTAAACCATCTCTACAAGGAGTACACCAACCACAAGATTCTCGTGAAAAAAACTCTTCTAAATTACGCACTAAAGACACCATATTTATGGTATTATCTATTGCTATTGCCATACCAGTTCCAAATCTACTGCCAGAAATAGCAATATTATCAAAATCCATAGGTGTATCTAAATGATCTTTAGTTAAAAAATCTGTACTCACACCCCCAGGTTGCCATGCTTTTAAGCTAAAACCAGGACACATTCCTTGAGAATAATCTTCTAAAATTTCTCTAGCAGTTGTACCAAAAGGTAACTCCCAAACCCCTGGGTTTTTTACTCGACCAGAAAATCCCATTAGTTTTGTACCTGAATCATTGCTTTTTTTAGAAGAAATATTTTGATACCAAATGGTCCCATGTTCAATAATTCCTGGAATGTTACATAACGTCTCAACATTATTGACACATGTAGGTTTTCCCCACAATCCTACATGACTTGGAAACGGTGGTTTAGAACGCGGTACTGCTCGACGACCTTCTAAAGCGTTAATCAACGCTGTTTCTTCTCCACAAATATATCTTCCAGCTCCTGTATGTAAGAATAACTCAAAATTAAACTCACTATTCAATATGTTTTTACCAATCAATCCAATTGATTTAATCTCGGCTATAGCGCGAGTTAAATATTTCGCCACAATTATGTATTCATATCTCAAAAAAATATACGCTCGTGATACCCCTAAAGCATAACTTGAAATTAATATACCTTCTAATAATAAATGAGGCAATCGTTCCATTAAAAATCGATCTTTATAAGTTCCTGGTTCCATTTCATCTGCATTACACACTAAATAACGAGAGCAGCCTGACTTACTTTGAGACATCATGGACCATTTTATTCCGGTAAAAAAACCCCCGCCGCCACGACCTCTTAAACCTGAATTTCTAACTAATCCAATAATCTCTTCTGGAGACATTCGAGTAATTGCTTTATACGCGGCTCGATACCCATTTTTAGATTTATATTCATGCAACCATACTGGTTGTTTATCGTCACGCATTCTCCATGTAAGTGGATTATTTTCTGCGCTAATATCATAAGTATTGCTCATAAATACTGTCCTAACAATTTTGTAATTGTTTCCGGAACTATACAAGGATAAATATCTTTGTCTATCATAATGACTGGAGCTTTATCGCAAATACCTAAACAACAAGTAGGCAATAAGGTAAAGCGATTATCTGAAGTTGTACTACCCACTGTAATATTCAACAGATATGTTAAAGTGTTTTTAATTTTTTCACACCCAACCAAGTAACACACCGCGCTATCACAATACCTAATGATATGACGACCTACCGGTTGACGAAAAATTTGATTATAAAATGTCGCGACACCTTCTAAATCAGCAGCAGAAATACATAATATTTTAGCAACCAATATAATTGCTTCATCTGGTACCCACCCATGATTTTTTTGAATAATTTTTAACGCTTCAATAGAAACGGAGCGCATATCTTCATAATGTGTACATTCCTCTTGAATAGCATTATATTCTTCTTGACTTAATTGAAAAAAACCATTACTAGTTAAACCAGTAGACGTATCATTAATTTTAATATTACTCATATTTCTCCATTTATTAACGATCTACATCAGACATAACAAAATCAATGCTACCTAAATACACAATTAAATCAGATATTAAACTACCACGAATAACATGTGGAATCTGCTGTAAATGAGGAAAACTAGGAGTACGAATACGAGTACGATAACTCATGGTATTTCCATCACTAATTAAATAATAACTATTAATACCTTTTGTGGCTTCAATCATTTGAAAGGACTCATTAGCTGGGATAACAGGACCCCATGATACTTGCAGAAAATGATTAATGAGAGTCTCTATATGTTGTAGGGCGTATTCTTTCATAGGAGGAGTTGCTAAAGGGTGATCTGATTTAAATGGACCTATTGGCATGTTCTGCAAACATTGTTCCAAAATACGTACACTTTGATATATTTCTTCTACTTTTAACATTACTCGACTGTAAGAATCGCTGATTCCATTTCCTATTGGTACATCAAAATCAAAATTTTCATATCCAGAATAAGGACGTGACTTACGTATATCAAATTCAATGCCAGTTGCACGCAATCCTGCTCCAGTTACTCCCCAATCTAATGCGTCTTTGGAATTATATGCACCAATACCACACGCTCGTTTTTTAAATATACTGTTTTCCAATGTTGATTTAACATAAAAAGAAACACGATTTGGAATCCAGTCAAGACATTTTCTTAATAAACACTCCCAACCTCTAGGCAAATCATGAGCAACCCCCCCAATACGAAACCATGCCGGATGCATACGAGAGCCGGTAATTGATTCAATAACATCATAAATCTTCTGTCTGTCAGTGAACGCTAAAAAAACTGGAGACATAGCACCTACATCTTGTAAATAAGTGCTAATATACAACAAATGACTATTAATTCTAAATAATTCAGACAGCATAATGCGGATCACTTTTACTCTATCCGGTACCACAATTCCAGCAAGTTTTTCAACAGCTAAAATATAGGGCATTTCATTGACGCAGCCCCCTAAATATTCAATGCGATCAGTATAAGGAATGTAACTATGCCAAGTTTGTCGTTCTCCCATTTTTTCAGCACCTCGATGATGATAACCAATATCTGGAACACAATCTATAATTTCTTCTCCATTTAATTGTAAAATCATACGAAATACTCCATGCACTGAAGGATGATTAGGTCCTAAATTAAGAAACATAAAATTTTCATGTTTACTATGTCTATGCATTCCCCATTCTTCAGGTTTAAATAATAATCCTTCCATTGCTAAATCTTCTTTTTGTTTCGTAAGAATAAAAGGATTAAATTCTGTAGCACGAGCTGGATATTCTTTGCGTAACGGATATCCATTCCAGTTTTTTGGCATAATTATACGCGTTAAATTAGGATGCTTATCAAAATGAATTCCAAACATTTCCCACGTTTCCCGTTCATACCAATTCGCATTTTTAAACACAGACACTATTGTCTCCACGTATAGAGATTGCTCTAGCAAAGGAACTTTTATTATTACATCATCATTACGTAATATGGAAATTAAATGATAAAACACTGTAAAATCTGATTTTGGCAATCCTTCGCGATGTATACGCAACCTTTCATCTATACCATGCAAATCATATAACATAATATACGGTTTTGATGTTGTTTTTAAAAATGTCAACACCGGGATTACCATCTCACGTTTGATCCAAATGATCAAAATTCCAGTATGAGTAGGTTGTAGCACAAAGTCTACAGAACTGAATACAGAAAATAAATCATCTAATATCGGGTAAATATTTTTAATTAAAGATGCACCTGTAGAATCATTACGCATAATATCTACCAACTAATGATAATTATATCACAAAAACTCTTAAAATATTGATTATGCCTCGCCATTTTGTTTTGAATATACATTAAGTTCATCATCTGGAGAAGAGAAAATAGTTTCTGCTATGCGGGCATTATGTTTACGTTGACGCTCTGACTCCATATTTCTTCTATATATTCCTTTACCTCCCAACACCCAAGAAAGTGGACGTCGTTCTTCATTAATAGACTTTTTTAATAATAATAACCCCTGAATATACGCTTCAGGTCTAGGTGGGCATCCAGGAATATAGACGTCTACAGGAAGAAATTTATCTACTCCTTGCACCACAGAATAAATATCATACATACCTCCAGAATTCGCGCAAGCCCCCATAGAAATCACCCACTTAGGCTCTAACATTTGATCATATAATCGTTGTATTACTGGCACCATTTTAAGAAACGGAGTACCCGCTATAACCATAAAATCCGCTTGACGAGGAGAGGCGCGTAGCACTTCTGAACCAAACCGAGCAACATCATGTACTGCAGTGAACGCGGTAGTCATTTCAACATAACAACAGGATAATCCAAAATTATAAGGCCATAAAGAATTGCCTCGTCCCCAATTAACAATTTTATGTAAAAAAACACTTAATTTTCCAAAAAAAACATTCCGTTGAATATTCTTTTCTAACGGATCTGTCACAATCTTCTTTTCTTGAAGAGGATATTGCTCATCTTCACTATTATCTGTTCGAGCTGTCGTTAAAGTATATTTCATATCTGCTACCTTTTATTACTTTTTTAAATATCTCGAAGTATCAATATCAAAATCATCTACACAATGGACATATCGTGATGATTGTTCTATCCAATCAAACATACCAATTCGTATCAAATATACTAAACTTACTAATAAAACAAAAATAAAAATAAAAATCTCACTAAACCCTATCCAACCCACATCTCGCACAGATACAGCCCAAGCATATACATATATTCCTTCTACATCAAAAATTACAAAAAACATCGCAATTAAGTAAAATTTAACAGAGAATTGTATTCTAGCATTCCCTATAGATTTAATTCCCGACTCAAATGGCACATTTTTAGAACGTGAACTTGAACATCCTCCCAGAAAATATCCACAAGACAACATAAAAACACATAAAAATAAGATTCCAACTATAAATGCTATTAAACCCCAATGATAAGTATCACACAAATTATATACCTGCTTTTTTTTGTTATTGAACACTACATTTACATCAAATTATAAGTTTCACTACTATAAAACATAAACATTTAAATTTTTACTATCCCGTTTCATTAAAAATACACTCATAATGACATACTTAATAATTGATTTCATGAATCTATAAAACTATTTACTATATCCATTTTTATTTGGTACAAGTTAAAATTAAAAAAATGATACAAAACCCCATACATACAGCATTATACAACACAATGGGCGATATGATTCTGTATACTATATAGTAACTGGTGTATCCTTGCACAAAATATATATTATATATAGAACATATATAATATATATTACAGCGATCATAAGTATAAAATATAAATTAAATTAACTAAAATTTAAAATTCAATATATTACTGATAGCATTCTCTTAAAGAATGCAATTTCCAAATAAATAATCACAAAATAATAGAAAAATAATTTCTCTAAATTTATTTAATTAATTTACGATCAATTTTCTGACACATACAATTTATATACAACTAAAATATCTAACGACCTAAGATCATTAGTTTTTGATTTTCTATTTTCTACTTATATTAATATTAAATAATTAATGTAAAACTATTTAATAACAAGAACATCAAAGACCATAATTTCCTAACACTGATCAGCATATACACCAAAATATAAATTTATAACTATTTCATTATATTTCTCATAATTGGACTGACAGCATGAAAGGATCCAAATACTAAAATGCAATCATCAAATGATGCATCTAATACAGCCTGATTCCAAGCATCTAATATATTACTAAATCTCTGAACATTACAATTCAACAAACAATCAGATAGTTCTACAGAACTCGCAGAAAACGGGACATTTAAATCAGAACAATACCAGATATCAACTAAATGATTTAAACAACATATGGTACCTTTAATATCCTTATTTTTTAACATTCCTATAACCATTCTCACTTTACCTGTCCTTCTTAAAAGAATAACAGATAATCGTTGAGTCAAATAATGAGCAGCATGAGGATTATGCCCTACATCTAATATTGCAAACGGTCTGCGAGTAACTATTTGAAAACGTCCTGGCAAAGTAGCTACTTGCAACCCATAGCTTATTGCTGTTTTATCAACCAAAAAAGGTAACCAATATAATACGCTTAACGCTGTAGCGGCATTTTCTATTGGGATTATAGGTAACGGTAAATCATGTAATAATCTACAATCATTAGAGCGCTCCCCCCACCAAATCCATTTATTTCCATAAACACGAAAATTCCAATCCCTTCCACGCGCAAACAACATTGCTCCGCAATATTGCGCCATTTTTCGCGCAATCACTGGAAAACAACTTTCACCAATTACTGCTGGTTTTTTAAAACGAAAAATACCTGATTTTTCCTGTGCAATCATATCACGGTTTATACCTAAAAAATCAGTATGATCTATTGCAAAATTAGTAATTACAGAAATATCAGGGTTGACAATATTTGTAGCATCTAATCTACCACCTAATCCAACTTCAAGAATAACTAAATCTAATTTAGCCCGTTTAAATATATACAAAGCAGACAAAGTAATAAATTCAAAATAAGTTAGTGCAATATGATGACGTGCGGACTCTATAACAGATAATGCTTCAATATGCGTACTATCCGGCAGCTCTTTTCCACACACTCGAATCCGTTCATTATAAGAAAGTAGATGGGGAGAAGTATACAAACCAACTGTATTATTATTATTTAATAAAATAGTTTCTAATAAACAACATGTGGTACCCTTACCATTTGTACCTCCGACTAGTATAACATACTCTGCGGGATGTATTAAGTCAAGATCAGTAGCTATTTTTCGTACCCTATCGAGATTTAAATCAATTAATATATGACTTAAAGATTCAATATAATGCAGCCATTTTCCAAGAGATGATTGCACGGTGGGAGTATGAAAAATTTTATTCATATTTTACAAAAATTTTAATTATTGTAGTATTTTGCATGGATATAAATTAATACAAATATAGGTATCTATTCAACAGAATGCCTATAATCAACTTTTGGTATTGGTTGTTGAGTTAACTTAGCTAATAATCCTGCTACTTTAAATCGTAAATCTGGTCTACGTACAATTAGATCAATCGATCCTTTTTCCAACAAAAATTCACTGCGTTGAAATCCCAACGGTAATTTTTCTCGAACTGTTTGCTCAATAATCCTAGGCCCAGCAAATCCTATCAGTGCTTTTGGCTCAGCAATATTCAGATCGCCTAGCATGGCTAAGCTAGCGGATACTCCTCCCATAGTAGGATTAGTTAAAACAGAAATATATGGTAAACACCGCTCATGTAAATTAGCTAACGCGGCACTAGTCCTCGCCATTTGCATTAAAGACATAAGAGCTTCTTGCATACGAGCACCACCACTTGCAGTAAAACAAACTAATGGACACCTAATTTTTAAGGCTTGATTTACTGCATGCACAAAACGAGCTCCCACTACAGAAGACATCGATCCGCCAATAAAAGCGAATTCAAAAGAAGCAGCAACAATCTTCATACCATATAAAGTACCCTGCATAACTATCAATGCATCTTTTTCTTTTGTTATTTTTTGTGCTGAAATTAAACGATCTTTATATCTTTTCGAATCTCTAAACTTCAAAATATCTTTGGGTTCGAATTCACTTCCTAATTCAGATGTACTTCCTTGATCTAAAAAGGAAAATAAACGTACCCTCGCTGCAATTCTCATATGATGATCGCATTTAGGACACACTTCTAAATTACGTTCTAACTCTTTTTTATATAATAATTGGCCACAATTATCACACTTAGTCCATATTCCCTCTGGAATATTTATTTTTCTGGTGGGTATAATGGTGCTTTTATTAAGAATTCGTTCAATCCAACTCATTTTTAACCTTTAAATTTTTAACAAAATTAAACATGTTTAACATATATTTATATATTGTAAATATTAATAATTCCATGTTCATAAATTATTTATAAAAAATAAATCCATTATTAAAAATATAGCTTAATAGAACTACCGCCTCATTGAGAGTAATATACTACGTCGAATATATGATATATATAATTATTTTCATGTACATATTTTTCAAAATATAATAAAAATAATTCAATCGCATAAAGACATCTTATAAAAATAATTATAAACATGTAATTCATTTCTCATTAGAACATAGATTCACAGAAATATGTGCAAATATGATAATAATGCAATACAAAATGTAAAATATTTATGCACACCACAGTTCTTCGATGAAAGAAGAAGGGATAGAAAAATCTGAAGGATATTTAACTTCCACCAAATATAAACCACTAGCTGGAGCTGTTACACCAGCTAGTGATCTATTGCAATTTTCTAATAACTCTGCAATCCATGTTTCTGGTTGCTCCCCACAACCAACTTTTACTAAACTACCTACAATATTTCGTACCATACGATACATAAAAGAATTAGCTTTAATATCTATCACAATACATTGACCTTTTCGTATGATACGTATATGATATAATTTCCTTCGCGTTGAATATGACTGACACCCTGCGGCACGAAACGAAGAGAAGTCATTTTCTCCTAATAAATACTGAGCAGCATCACACATTTTATTGTGATCTAAATATTTTTTATAATGCCAAGTTTTTCTAAATAACAAAGCAGATCGTATACAACTATTATTGATTATATAACAGTAACGACGAGAAATAGCGCTAAAGCGAGCATGGAAGTTTTTATTTACTAATTTAGCCCAGCGTACGCAAATACTTGACGGCAAATAACGATTCATACCCAATGTCCAAGCTGATTTTGAGCGCCGAGAATAAGTTTCAAAATGAACAACTTGTCCCAAAGCGTGTACTCCAGAATCGGTTCTGCCCGCACAAAATACCGTTACTGACTCATCTGTTATTTTTTTTATAGCGTTTTCTATGTAACTCTGGATACTTGGCGCATCTCTTTGTCTTTGCCAGCCGCAGTACCAAGACCCATCGTATTCAATGCCTAAAGCTAATTTTTGCATTACACTATAACTTTTATAAATATATGATGAATCTATATGAGATTAATACTGTTTACATGAGTTCCAATTAAATATAAAGATACATAACTGATATTTTATATTAACAAAACAATGCATACACATAAAACACAAGCTAATTAAATTCAATGAAAATGGAACCGCAAAGCACAATGGGTTCATAATCTATATCTTCAAAAGATAAAAAATATCGTAAAATCAACACGTAATAACTGTTAATGGGAAAATCCATATACTACATGTCATTCTTTTATCAACAAAAAATATGAACGCTTATCTACTATATATAAAAATAGATATACCTAACTCAGAATAAATTGTACATAAAACACTTTTCAACACATACACACAATAATCCTTAAAAAATGCTTGTATAATACAAAAACTCTTTACCCTAAAAAAATACAGTCATAACCCACTCAATATGCATTACAATCCAAAACTAGTAAACATAGATGCAATACAACACATACACAAATATAATTTTACACACAACATACATTAAAACCTAACTTAGTTAATATTTCATTATTAGAATCTATGTATGTTTCTACGCGTAATGAAGACCACTCTCTACGAGCTAAATAATGTTTACGTATCTTGTCAAATCCTCCTGATTTAGCAGCAAATCGTCTTAATATAACATCATCATATTGTATGTTATACACAAATTTAACCAATTTATATAACAACTTTTCATCTATTTCTTTCTGAACTCTTAAATAATAAATCACAGAAGGATCCAACGCAGATAAATTAATTACATTAAAAATGTTAAAATAATTACAGTATGCATTATATATTTGTACAATACTACGTGTTTTGCTTTCAGTAGAGTATCCAGCAATGTGAGGAGTCCCTATATCCACGTAAGATAACAAAGGTAAAGATAATTCTGGTTCTGTTTCCCACACATCCAATATCACATTTAATTGTTTACCATTTTCTAAAACTTTTAGCAAAGCATTGTTATCTATTACAGAGCCTCGGCAAGTATTAATTAAAACACGATTAGAAGGCAACGCCTCTAACACATCAATATCAACCATATGCCATGTAGGATAATCTCCATAATAAATTAAAGGAGTATGAAAAGTTAAAATATCTGCTTCAGCAACTAACGTTTCAAAAGACTTCCAAGGTTTATTTGAGTTTGTTTTTTCTAATGGCGGATCGCACAATAAAGTATGTATACCGAAGTTACGTAATCTCTTATTCAACAAACTACCAATATGTCCTACCCCCACAATTCCAACAATTTTGTCGCGCAAAAAGAACCTACCGCGCTGCGCCAACCAAAGTAATGCTGAAAAAACATATTCTACTACTGCTACAGCATTGTTTCCTGGAGCATAAACAAAATTAATTCCATATTTTTTTAAATAATTTTGGTCAATATGATCAACTCCAGCGGTTGCAGTACCCACAAATGTTACAGAACTATCATCTAATAATAATTTATTGACTTTTGTCACTGAACGTACTATCAAAATATCTATATCTCTTACATCTTTACCAGAAATAACACGTCCTTCACAAATTGTCACTGTATTATGTAAACCAAATAATTTATAAATATGTGGTATATTTTTATCAGCCAAAATTCTCAAATTAATCCTCCAAACAAATTACTATATTATGCAAAAATTAAAATAATCATAATAACTACTCACCACGCTTGCATGATTCGTCATATCCGATCATATAAATGTAATATAAGTTTAAACCTCAACATCCCTGAACATACACATTTACAATTATACATTGTATTTTATACACATAAAATACAATGTACGGCACTAAATCTTATATAACCAAAATATTGACAAAACATTCAGGAATATTTACTCATAATTAATGTAGCATTTGTTCCTCCGAACCCAAAACTATTAGTCATGGCTGTTTTCAATTTACGATAAACAGAATTATTAACAATAATTTTCATGTTTTTCATATATGGATCTAAATGATCGATATTAATACTTGGAGCGATAAAATTATGTTTTAACATTAATAAAGTAAAAATAGTTTCATGAACTCCAGCGGCACCTAATGAATGGCCGGTCATTGACTTAGTAGAAGAAAAAGAAGGATGTTGATCACCAAAAATTTCACGAATAGCCCAAATTTCTTTAATATCACCTATTTGAGTTGATGTACCGTGCACATTAAGATAATCTATCGAACCTCCAACATTTCTTAATGCCATTTTCATGCATCGAATTGCTCCTTCTCCAGAAGGAGCAACCATGTCACATCCATCAGACGTAGCTCCATACCCAACAATTTCTGCATAAATATAAGCTCCACGACTTAAAGCATGCGTTAACTCTTCTATTACAACTATCCCTCCGCCTCCCGCAATTACGAATCCATCTCTATTAATGTCATAAGGACGAGATGCTCTCTCTGGTGTCGTATTATACTTCGTAGATAAGGCGCCCATAGCATCAAATTCACAAGCCATTTCCCAACATAATTCCTCTCCGCCTCCAGCAAAAATAATAGATTGTTTTCCTGATTGAATTAATTCAACCGCATTTCCGATACAATGTGTAGATGTAGAACAAGCGGAGCTAATAGAATAACTGACCCCACGAATTTTAAAAGAAGTAGCCAAGCATGCTGATACACCTGAAGCCATAGATTTAGTTACCATATAAGGACCCACTCCTCTCAAACCACGCAAACGCATTCCATTAGATCCAGAAACTTGATTACGTGGAGATCCCCCTCCAGATCCGACAATCAATCCTGTTTGATCATTAGAAACCATACCTTCAGACAATCCAGAATCTATTATGGCCTGTTCCATAGATAAATAAGTATAAATAGATGCATCACTCATAAAGCGAGCAATCTTACGATCAATTAATCCTGATGTATTAAGTTTAATATTACCCCAAACATGACTACGCATTCCAGATTCTTCTAATTCTTGAGAAAAAGTGACCCCAGATTTACCATTTTTTAAAGAAACCAAAACTTCATTCTGATTATTTCCAATACTTGATATAATCCCTAAACCAGTGATAACAGCGCGTTTCATTTTTTTTATATACCCTCATGATAATAATGTTTTGTAATATCAAAATCGTACTAAACCTAAACATATCTACTTAAAATGTTAAATCGTACGGTAAAAATTATTAACATAAGAAAGAACTCAATAATTTAAAAACCAAACCATTACTTATATAAATATTTAAAAGAATATTCTATTGATCTTCAGGATATATCCCCTTAAATTGTAATCCAACTACAAAAACTGTATTATTTTACGATCTAATAATTATTTATACCGTTATAATATATGATAGTATCAAACGTATACTAATATAATTATATATAATGTGATTTAATCATCAAAGTATACTGTTTCAAAATAAATAACACTACATCTCATAGAACAAAAAAAATCGTAACACATTTATGGAAAATATAAACACAACAATGATAGTTCACTAGAAACATAAACATATATTTACAACTAGTACTGATTTTAAACCAAAATATTGTATTAATTACAAAGCGCATTTAATGCAATTGTATTGCATATGCATAAAATTAGTAAGTTTAATAAATTAAAATCAACATATAACTACAACAAAGTACAAAATCATATATAAAATATCTATATATACAGTCAATAAACACTAATACGTCATTACATGATAACCATTCTCATATTATACATTTATTAAATTAGCTATAACACCAATATCACTATTTGTACATATATTACAAATATATAATACTTTAATTTTTAATTATAAAACAAATTACACTCTCGAACACAATAACTTTATAAAATCCGTATATGAATATAATCACAGGAATTACAATCTATGAAGAAAATAACTAAGGAAACACTGCCAGAAATTCATACTATATTAGACATATTACGTTGGAGTAGTAGTCAATTTAATGCTAACCCAATTTTTTATGGACATGGTACTAATAATTTTTGGGACGAAACATTACATTTAATACTACCTAGTTTATATTTGCCTATAAATATTCCAACCCAAATATATCAAGCTCGTTTAACCTCTAGCGAGCGCTCTAAGATAATCAAGTTAGTTAACTATCGCATCAATAAACGCATACCAGTCCCTTACTTAACTTATCAAGCATGGTTTTGTGGTTTAAAGTTTTACGTAGATAAACGAGTGTTTATTCCTCGCTCTCCAATTGGAGAGCTAATTACATCATGTTTTAATGATCTGTTACCCCATTACCCATATCGTATTCTTGATATAGGCACTGGCAGCGGATGTATCGCTGTTGCAATAGCTACGGTTTACCAAAAATCCGAAATAGATGCAGTAGATATTTCTATCGATGCATTAAAAGTAGCTGAACACAATATAAAACTATATAATTTAGAACATCGTGTTTTCCCTATTCATTCCGATTTATTTAGCAATTTGCCACAATTAAAATACGATCTAATCATAACTAACCCTCCTTATGTAAAGAATTCGGATATATATAAATTACCGAAAGAATTTCATTATGAACCTGTGATATCATTATCTGCAGATAATGATGGATTAAAAATAATTCAAAAAATATTAATGAACGTTATGCATCATTTAAATACAAACGGAACTTTAATATGCGAAGTAGGTAGTACTAAAATGGCATTAATAAAACGTTATCCAAATATACCATTTCGTTGGTTGCGTCTTTCTAACGGAGGAAAAGGCGTATTTATGTTAACTTATAAGCAATTATTATCTTTTAACAACACTGAATAGTCAACAATTGAGGAAATTTTAATAATGGCTGGGAATAGTATTGGGCAATTTTTTAGAGTTACAACATTTGGAGAATCACATGGATCTGCATTAGGTGGTATTGTTGATGGAGTACCGCCAAGCCTTCCTTTAGCAGAAAAAGATCTACAATACGATTTAGATCGTAGACGTCCGGGTTCTTCTAGTTATACTAGTCAGCGATCAGAATTAGATACGGTAGAAATTGTATCTGGTGTCTTTAATGGAAAAACAACGGGCACTAGTATAGGATTAATCATTAAAAATACTGATCATCGGCCTCAAGATTACGAAAAAATAAAAAATCTATACCGACCTGGACATGCTGATTATACTTATGAAAAAAAATATGGTTTTAGAGATTACCGTGGCGGAGGACGTTCTTCAGCGCGTGAAACAGCAGTACGAGTAGCAGCAGGAGCTGTTGCTAAAAAATATCTATTTAATAAAAAAAATATAAAAATTCGTGGATTCTTAGCACAAATGGGCGATATTCATTGTAATTTAAAAGATTGGCGGCAAGTCAATAACAATCCATTTTTTTGCCCTGATATTGAACAATTAACTGCATTAGATACATTAATAAATAATTTACAAAAATCTGGAGACTCTATTGGCGCAAAAATAACAATAATAGCAGAAAATGTACCAATTGGTTTAGGTGAACCTGTATTCGATCGACTTGATGCTGATTTAGCTCATGCATTGATGAGTATTAATGCAGTAAAAGGCGTAGAAATTGGGGATGGATTTTCAGTTGTTACTAAACGTGGTAGCGAACATCGAGACGAAATGACATTAGATGGATTTAACAGCAATAATGCCGGAGGAATATTAGGAGGAATTAGCAATGGTCAACCAATAATCATGCATATAGCTATTAAACCAACCTCAAGCATAACAGTACCAGGAAAAACTATTACACGTGAAAATGAAGAAACACACGTAATTACTATAGGACGACATGATCCTTGCATAGGAATTAGAGTAGTACCCATAGCAGAAGCTATGGTGGCAATTGTTGTAATGGATCATCTACTTAGACAACGCGCACAATGTGAAAAAATATAATAATCTAAAAATAAAATATAGGGTTAAACTAAAAAATAAACACATGTATGTTTACTAAAAACCACGCGCAATATCTTTACAATTATGCATGCAAAAATCAAATCATAAGTAGATATAATGTTATCTATATTAAATCAATAAAATCATTTTTTAACAAATTTTACATTTTGAAACAGTTCTATGCACACAGATATCTGTCTTTATATATAAAGACATCTATCATTTTGCAGTATCCAAAAAAAACGTACAAATAACATACATAGATTTATGTTTATTGGAATGTAATAATAATTTGAATGTATAATTAACAGGTCTTCGTAGTTAAAAGGATATAACGAGCCTCTCCTAAAGGCTAATTACAGGTTCGATTCCTGTCGAAGACACACAGTTATATAATCATATATAACTCGATATTAAATACATTTAAATAAGTGCATTACAGTACTAAACATAATCTTGTTTCTGTTAAATTTACAACTTTAAAATAGACATTTTCACATCACAACTTCCTATTAAATACAATAATATATAATCGTAAGATATATCTATGTGATAAACACATAAATATAAACAATTATAAAAAATTAAATAATTAATAATTATATATTTTCTCTAAAATAGAGACAAAAATTTATAACTAATATTTAGCTCTATATAAAAATCTATAAAACGTTTTATTTGATTAAATTAAAACAAATTCTAATGATAATAAAAACACGCATAATAAACCACTACACGGTAAAATAGAAAATTTTTAAAGCAATCACCTACATTAATTTATTGATTTATCAAATAATAATGCCAATTAATAAATATATATTCAAAATTATTACTACTACTGTTATTAACCAACCAACTAATTTAATCCATAAAGAATTCACTAATTCATTCATTAATTTAACATCCCCAGTAAATACTAACAACGGTATTAACGCAAGCGCAATTCCAAAACTAAGTAACACTTGACTCATTATTAAAATACGTGTGGAATCAATTCCACAAGAAATAACTATAAATGACGGCAACATGGTAATAACACGGCGCAACAACAAAGGAATATGAAAACGAACAAATCCTTGCATGACCACTTGACCCGCCAAAGTACCTACTACTGTTGAAGATAATCCAGCTGCTGTTAAACTTAAACCGAAAACTATAGCAGCAGTATGATTTAACAAAGGAGACAATGTTAAATAAGCTTCATCTAAATTAGAAATGCCAGTATATCCGCCGTAATGAAACACCGCCGCTGCAGTAGCCATCATAGATAGATTTACAAATCCAGCAATAGTCATTGCGATTGCGACATCCAATTTTGTAGAAGAATATCGCTCCGATCTACTTGCGATTATACTCTCATCTTGAGTAAGAGAAGAATGTAAATAAATAACATGCGGCATAATTGTAGCACCTAACACTCCTGCTGATAAAAACACTGCTTCTCTATTTGGAAGTATTGGAAGTAACATGCTCATACCTAACATAATAAATTTAGGTTTTGAATAAAAAAGTTCAATAACATAAGCAATTGCAACAAAAAATAACAAACCTCCCACAACAAATTCTAATGGTTTTTTTCCATATCTTTGTAAAGTTAAAATTAAAAAAGTAATCAAGCCCGTTAATAATGCACCTTGTAACAAAGATATACCGAGTAATATTTTAAATCCAATAGCAGCTCCAATAAATTCTGCTAAATCTGTAGCCATAGCAATAATTTCAGCTTGAATCCAATACATCCATACCACTGATCTTGGAAATTGATCTCGAATATGTTCTGCCAAATTCTTACCAGTAGCAATACCTAATTTTGCAGAAAGTAATTGAATTAGCATAGCCATTATATTTGCCCATACTACAACCCACAGCAACTGATAACCAAAAGTAGCTCCAGCTTGTATATTAGTTGCAAAATTTCCGGGATCGATATATCCAATAGCAGCTATAAAGGCAGGACCAAGCAACGCGAATTTGATTTTTCTTGTAGAACGATGTTCCGCTACTGAATCTTGCTCATTTAGCATACTGGCAATCCTCATAGAATCATCTTATTCGAGCTTATTTTATGTACATTAAATAAAGTAATTGTACTATAATGGATATATATAATTAGCGATCGAATATGAAGATCTAATTTCACTATAGATGGTTACGTTTTTGAATACAAATAAGTATAGCATAGGCTAACTTTTTAAATTATATTTTTTTTAAATCCATTAATTATCTTTGAATAAATACGATGCATAACGTGCAAATAGAGTTTTCATTAAATTACAAGATGTACAAATAACTTTATTGAATTGCTATTTTATATAGAATAATACAAATAATTTCTGTACAATATTGCTGGAGTAAAGATTGTGTCTCGCATTTTTCATTTTATCTTAGGATTTACTGCAATAATAATTCTGTCACTAATTGCCAGTAGTAATCCAAAAAACATTCGTGTACGCTTTATTTTTCAAGTATTAATAATAGAAATTTTATTTGGATATTTTATTTTACATTCCCAATTAGGATCAAATTCTATACGAAAATTATGTACTTTGTTTAATACACTGTTAATTTTTGCGTCAGAAGGAACAAACTTTGTCTTTGGAGGAATGCATGCACAGGGATTGGCTACTTTTTTCTTAAACATACTTTGTCCAATAATTTTTATTTCCGCGCTAATTGGTATTTTACAATATACTCATGTATTAATATTTTCTATTCGAATAATTGGAACTATTTTATCTAAAATTAATGGCATGGGAAAGTTAGAATCTTTCAATGCTGTCAGTTCATTGATCTTAGGGCAATCTGAAAATTTTATAGTATATAAAAATATTATAGGAAAAATACCTGCACCACGAATGTATACCATGGCGGCAACTGCCATGTCTACAGTATCTCTTTCTATAATTGGTGCCTATATGACCATGCTAGCTCCAAAATATGTTGTAGCGGCATTAATATTAAATATGTTTAGTGCTTTTATCATATTATCATTACTTAATCCTTATGTAGTAGATAAAGAAAGAGATTTAGACATCACCGATTTTTACATCAGTAACCAAAATATTTTTGAAATTATAGGAGAATATATTTTAATTGGATTTAAAATAGCTGTTACTGTTGCTGCAATGTTGATAGGGTTTATTGCGCTCATTTCCGCTCTTAATTTCACATTTAAAATATTATTTAATACATCTTTACAAGAAATTTTAGGATATATTTTCTTTCCTTGTGCTTGGATTATGGGTATACCTACTGATGAAATACTACCAGTCAGCAGTATTATGGCAACTAAATTAATTTCTAATGAATTTATTGCAATTATAAACCTACAAACAATTTCTAATGATTTATCGCCTCAAACTGTAGGAATAGCATCAGTTTTCTTAGTTTCATTTTCTAACTTCTCATCTATTGGTATTATTGCAGGTGCTATTAAAGGACTTAATGAAACACAAGGTAATATGATTTCACATCTCGGATTTAAGCTAATATATAGCTCTACGCTTATCAATATGCTATCTGCTTCAATAGTTGGTTTACTTATATGATGATTATTGCTAACGATTAAATGATAAATCAAGATATTTTAATATTATTTAGAGATAAAACTGCTAATAATCTAAATTGCATGTAGCATATAATTTTTTATTTAATACAGGCAAAATACAATCTCATAAAACAAAAAATAAAATAAAAACACGCACACATTAATATTATGTGATTTAAAAATCATATAATATTATCAAGAAAATAAATGGAGCCAAGCGGGATCGAACCGCCAACCTCTTGCATGCCATGCAAGCGCTCTCCCAGTTGAGCTACAGCCCCATTTATAAATCTCCCCTTTTTATCATCTGTTCTATACAATCATAATCCTGATGATATTTTTACACCTGTGTTGAATAACAATAACTATTAAAACGCTATATATATAGACAATATAACCTTAACATAAGAATTAAAAATAAGTATATGCACAACAGTCATTATTTTTTTGTATTTCCCATCTAATACTATATTGAAATATAGCGTACAGCCTGATCAATGCGCTCTAATACACGAGACTGACCAATTGCATGTATGGTAATACTGAGCGTTGGAGAACAATCCGTTCCAGTTAATGCTACACGAAGTGGCATACCTATTTTATCTATGCTAGTATTAAATTCATTGACGGTTTCTATAATTATAGATTTAATAATCTCTGGCGTCCAATCAACTATATTACTGAATTTTTTTCTTAAAAATTTTAATGGTGTTATCGCAATAGGTTTTAAATAATCTTTAGCTACCTTATTATCGAATAAATCAAAATCTATATAAAAATATAGACAATTATTTACAATTTCTTTTAATGTACGTGAACGTCTTGCAAATAATTTTATTATATCAGTTAATTTTGGACCATTTTGTATATTGATTTTTTGTTGATGCATATGCCATGATAAATGTGAAGCTACGTAGTCTATTGGTAAATGATTAATATAATAATGATTCAACCAAAGTAATTTTTCAAGATTTAAAATACTAGGAGATTTACTAATTCTACTCAAATCAAAATATTTTATCATCTCTTCAATACTAAAAATTTCTTGATCTCCATGCGACCATCCCAATCTTACTAAATAATTAAGTATTGCTTCAGGGAGAAATCCATCATTACGATATTGCATAATACCCAATGTTCCACGGCGTTTTGATAGTTTTTTTGAATTCTTATCTAATATCATTGACACATGAGCATACGTTGGTATTGGAGCTCGCAATGCTTTTAAAATATTAATCTGTCGCGGAGTATTATTAATATGTTCTTCACCTCGTATGATATGAGTAATTTGCATATCCATATCGTCTATTACAACGCAAAAATTATATGTTGGAGAACCATCGGCTCGGCGAATAATTAGATCATCTAATTCTTTGTTATTAAATGTAATTGTACCTCTGATTTGATCATTAAATATTACTACGCCTTCCTTAGGATTACAAAAACGTACCACATAAGAACTAATAGAAGAATTATGTATAGCCGTAGATTTAAAACGACAATAACCATCATATTTAGGTTTTTCTCCGTTTTTTATTTGATTTGATCGCAATGATTCTAATCTTTCTGATGAACAATAACACTTATAAGCCATATCATGTTGAATCATATAACTTATTATACTGTTATAACGACTAAACCTATCAGTTTGAAAATAAGGACCTTCATCCCAATTTAAACTAAGCCAATTCATCCCTGCAACAATTAGCTCAACTGTATCATCTATAGAACGTTGCGAATCAGAATCTTCTATACGTAATAAAAATTTACCACCTTGCTTTCTAGCAAACAACCAAGAATACAAAGCAGTACGAATATTTCCAATATGTATAGAACCTGTAGGACTGGGTGCAAATCGAGTTTTAATATTCATAAAAATTAAGTACCTGACTGTAGATAATCATTAAATTTTCATTTAAGTCAATACAAAATGAAATTTAATTTTCACATTAATAAAATACAATTAAAAAATCTCTATTTTTATAAAAACCCATTGACTCGTATCAATGAATCCATATAATGCAATTCAACAGAAAAGGTGATTAGCTCAGTTTGGCAGAGCATCTCCCTTACAAGGAGAGGGTCGGCGGTTCGAGTCCGCCATCACCTATTTTATCGTTCTAAATTTTAATTAGGGTCGTTAGCTCAGAAGGTAGAGCAGTTGACTTTTAATCAATTGGTCGCAGGTTCGAATCCTGCACGACCCAAAAATTGTTTATTTTCTATCACACTAACAATTTTATCGATTGCTAGGTAATCAACTCAATCTCCACTACCTCTAAGCCGAAGCATCCGATTTTAAAATGAATACATTTTTTAAAATCGGATGTAAACAACAAAAACTCTCTTAAAACATAGTTAAGATGTATTCATTACCCAATTTGAATTTGCATCCTTTTGATTGTTAATCATAGATATCTCCTAATATACATAACTCTAATTTTAATATACCCATAATTTTTAATCTTTTAAATTTCTCATTTTCATGCAATAACATGTAACTGAATACCAATAGCCGGATCAATTAAATCTTGAACATTTTTTAAATTGTCTGGATTTCTGAAAAAATGATATATGTTATTAGCTATAATTGGTCCTACATATTTCAAATTTGATAATGACTGTAAATCAGCAGAGGCCAAATTTTCTATGGTTTTATATACAATAGCTAAATTACTAGCTACTGTTTCTCCTACGCCATAAATACCTAGTGCATATATAAAACGAGCCAAAGTAATCCTTTTAGAATTCTCGATAGACCTTAATAAACGTTCAATATTTTCCAAACCAAAACCCTCCACACAAAGTAACTTATTTTTATTTAAATGAAAAAAATCAGATGAAGTAAATATTAAACCTTGATTAACTAATTGATCAATAATTCTATTTCCCATTCCATAAATGTTCATTGCTTTTCTAGAAACAAAATGCTCAAGCGCTGCCTTTCGTTGAGCAAGGCACGCTAATCCAGCCGTACAACGTAATATTGATTGATTATGCCATGTTTTAATACGAGACCCACATACCGGACAAAATCGTGGTAATTCTATAGTTTTTACATGATCGGTACGTTCTGATAAAATTACTTCTACAATTTTAGGAATCACATCACCAGATCTTTGTATACGAACTGTATCACCAATCATTAATCCAAGCCTTTTAACTTCATTGATGTTATGCATGTTTACTTTTCTAATTGTAACATCAGAAATTACAATAGGCTCTAAATAAGCTATTGGGGTAATAATACCTGTTCGCCCAACTTGGAAAATTACCTTATTTACTTTAGTAGAACTTATTTCCGAAGGAAATTTATAAGCAATAGCCCAATGAGGCGCTCTAGATCCACAACCTAATTTACTTTGATATGCGCAACTATTTACCTTGATAACTATTCCATCAATGTCCAATTCCAAATTGGATCGTATTGTTTTTATATAAGAATAATATTCTAATACTTTATTAACTCCGCTAATTAACCGGATATAATTATTAATTGGTAAACCCCAATTTTTGCATAATTGTAATCGTTCCCAATGACTATCTGGTAATTCCTTTTCTCCACAATAATTACTAATACCATAACAATAAAAACTTAATGGGCGTGTGGCCGTAATACTAGGATCTAACTGACGCAACGAACCAGAAGCAGCATTTCGTGCATTAGAAAAAGGTTTGTTGCCTTGTTGTATCGTTATTTTGTTCAATTGTAAAAAACATAATTTAGATATAAATACTTCTCCTCTAATTTCTAATAAATATGGTAACTTACCATATTTATTAGAATCTATTTTTAAATACATGGGTACTGCACGAATAGTGCTTATATTTTCAGTAACATCCTCTCCAATTTTACCATCACCTCGAGTTGCCGCATAAATTAATTTCCCCTTTTTATACAATAAACTAACTGCCACCCCATCTATTTTTAATTCACAACAATATGACATAATATGGTTAGCATGAAGTTTAATTTTTATTCGTTTATCAAATGACAACAATTGAAACGATGCAATGATACTATTTAAAGATAACATTGGCACCTTATGACATATTTTTTTAAAATTATATTGAGACACACCTCCTATACGTTGAGTAGGAGAATTTTCTGCAATCAAATGTGGATAAATTTGTTCTAACTGATTTAATTTTTCTAACATCGCATCATACTTTTCATCGGATACTACAGATTCATTTTTTGTATAGTATAAATATTCCCAATGACGTAATTTTTTTCTTAATTTTTGTATTTTTTGTTTAGCAAATTTCATAATATAGATATCCCAATTATATGGGTTGCGATAATTAATTCATATTTAAAATCATTATTTTTATTTACATGTGATTTAACATTTTATGATAAAAATATCTTTAAACATACAGTTGTTTAATATAATCACTGTTTAAATATCAACAATATCAAATTAATTTTTTATGAATTATCTATATTAACAAGATGACAGCAATATTATTGAATACACGTCTATAATTAATGCATAATAGCTAATTTTATTCTAATATTTATATCAGAATAAAAAAATTATATTTTTATTTGTCCAGACTATATTTAAAAGATATTCTATATCACAAACCCATCATCGTAGTATTGCATAACACTTGAGGAATTATTAAATATGTATAAAATTTATCAAGATAATTCTTACACTATTGGTCATACTCCATTAGTCCGTCTTAATAATATTGGCAATGGTCATATTGCTGTTAAAATAGAATCTAGAAATCCTAGCTTTAGCGTTAAATGTCGTATTGGCGCTAATATGATTTGGGATGCAGAAAAAAGAAACTTATTAAAATTAGATACGAGACTTATAGAAGCAACGAGTGGTAATACTGGAATTGCTTTAGCTTACGTAGCAGCCGCACGACATTATAAATTAACTTTAACCATGCCAGAAACCATGAGCGTTGAACGTATTAAATTAATTAAAGCTCTAGGAGCCGAAATTATATTGACAGAAGGATGTAATGGAATGAAAGGAGCTATTGCTAAAGCAGAAGAAATTGTTGCTGCTGATCCCAAACATTATTTATTACTACAACAATTTAGCAATCCTGCAAATCCAGAAATTCATGAAAAAACCACAGGACCTGAAATTTGGAATGACTCGGCCGGAAAAATAGATGTATTTGTAGCTGGAGTTGGTACAGGAGGTACTATCACCGGAGTTGGACGATTTTTCAAACATACAAAAAATAAAAAAATTATTGTCGTGGCAGTAGAACCAGAAGAATCTCCAGTCATTACCCAGACATTATCAGGTCAAAACATAAAACCAGCACCACATAAAATCCAAGGTATTGGTGCTGGTTTTATTCCAAAAAATCTCGACTTAACTTTAATTGATCATGTAGAAACAGTAACCATAGACGCAGCTGTCAGCTACGCTAAATATTTAATGAAGAAAGAAGGAATTTTAGCTGGAATTTCTTCGGGCGCAGCATTAGCAGCAGCGGTACAACTACAAAAAAACAAAACCTATGCTGATAAAAATATAGTAGTTATACTTCCATCGTCTGGTGAACGATATTTAAGTACTGTATTGTTTTCAAAGTTATAAAAAATAAATTTTTATTTTCTATTAACATTCAAAAAAAATAGAAAACATTCATGTGTGATGTTTTCTATATTTATTTTTACATAAATAAAAACAATTTGTATATTTTATTTATTGCAAAATTTATAATAATATTGAATTAATTACATTATGTAAATAGAATACTATCTTTTTAAAACATTAAAAAAATAAGGCGATCCAATGAAAAAATATCTTTAGTGCATATTCTATTTTGAATGTGATATACATGGGAAAGAAACAAAAAATTAATAGATCATGTATACGTATAACAGTTTCATGCGTCTATGTTTCATTAATAAAAAATATTTAATTTTAGTAAATTTACATGAAAATAATATTTTTTATCATATTGTTAAATTAAATGGAGATAAAAATGTATCAAAAAGAAACTATAATCACTGCTTCCAATGGTTTACATACCCGTCCAGCTACTCAATTTGTAAAGGCAGCAAAAAAATTTAATTCTGAAATTACAGTAATCTCTAACGGAAAAAAAGCAAGCGCTAAAAGTTTATTTAAACTACAAACACTAGGTTTAAGCAAAGGATCTATAGTTGTCATTTCCGCCGATGGCACAGACGCAGAACAAGCAGTACAATATTTAATCGAGTTTATTACTGAACTTAAATAAACACAATATAGTCAATCAATATTCGGATAATTGCACTATTTATAACTCTAATGAAGGTAAAATTATGATTTCAGGAATTTCAGTATCACCTGGCATCGCCTTCGGAAAAGCGTTGCTATTACAAGAAAAAAAAATCCTTATCAATTTAGAAAAAATTAACATTGATACTATTGAACAAGAAATCAATCGATTTCTCTCCGGACGTTCCGAAACTTCCAGGCAATTGAAAGAAATTAAAAATAAAGTAAAAAAACAATTAGACTCTAAAAAAGAAGCTATATTTGAAGGCCATATTATATTACTAGAAGATGAAGAACTTGAACAAGATATTATTACTCTTATTAAAGAAGAATTATTCAGCGCTGATGCTGCTGTACATTCAGTAATTGAAACCCAAGCAAAAGCTTTAGAACAACTAGAGGATGAATATTTAAAAGAACGCGCTACTGATGTACGAGATATTGGAAATCGTTTATTAAAAAACATTCTAGGAATTCCAATTATCGACTTAAATTCTATTACTGAAGAAGTAATTATTATTGCAGTAGATCTTAGTCCATCGGAAACTGCACAATTAAATTTAAAAAAAGTTTTGGGATTTATTACTGATGCCGGCGGGAAAACTTCACACACCTCTATTATGGCGCGTTCTTTAGAACTACCAGCCATCGTAGGAACTGGTATAATTACAAAAAGAGTGTCCAATGGAGATTTTATAATACTCGACGCCTTAAATAACAAAATTTACATCAATCCAACCCCAGACATCATTAAAAATATAGACACATTAAAAAAGAAATATGTTTCTGAAAAATATGAGTTAACTAAATTAAAGAATCTCCCAGCTATTACTCTCGACGGACGTCAAGTACGAATATGCGCTAATATCGGTACGATACACGATATAGTTAGAGCTAAAGAAAACGGAGCTGAAGGAATAGGATTATATAGAACTGAATTTTTATTTATGAATCGTAATTCATTCCCCACAGAAGAAGAACAATTTAAAGCTTATAAAAATGCCGCTGAATCCATGATTAACGAAGCTGTAGTCATACGTATTATGGATATTGGGGGGGATAAAAATTTGCCTTACATGCACCTCCCAAACGAAGAAAATCCATTTCTTGGATGGCGCGCAATTCGCATTATGTTAGACAGAAAAGACATATTACATACTCAATTACGCGCCATCTTACGAGCTTCCTTTTTTGGTAAATTGCGCATAATGTATCCTATGATTATTTCAGTAGAAGAAGTAAAAACTTTAAATACAGAATTAAATTTTTTAAAAACACAACTACGTCAAGAAGGAAAAAAATTTGACGAAAATATTAAAGTAGGTGTCATGATCGAAACTCCTGCTTCTGCAATTATCGCTCATCATTTAGTTAAAGAAGTAGATTTTTTCAGTATCGGAACTAACGATTTAACTCAATATACACTTGCAGTAGATCGCGGTAATAAATTAATATCTCATCTATATAATCCCATATCTCCGTCTATTCTAATATTAATTAAAAAAGTCATTGAAGCTTCACATACTGTAGGAAAATGGACAGCTATGTGCGGAGAAATGGCAGGCGATGAACGTACTACTCTACTATTACTAGGAATGGGATTAGATGAATTTAGCATGAGCTCCATATCTATTCCACACATAAAAAACATAATCCGTAACGCATATTATCACGATGCAAAAAAATTGGCACAAAAAGCATTGAACTATTCAACCACAGAATCATTAATGCATTTACTTACGCATACACATGTATCAAATAATACACAAAAATTATAAAACTATTCTTTTGTCAAAACATTTATTATGATTAATAAACATATAATTTAACAACAAAAATTTTTTTATAATTTTATAAATAAATCATCGTATAGTTTATTTGAAAAAATTTAACCTAGTACTATACCTATATTTTATACACAAATAAAATAACCAATATATCGTATAAATAAAAACAATCTATTTCATAAATAGAATCAGCAATAATATATACAAAAAATTTTTTAATTGGCTATATATCTTCTTACAACATATTTTAAAATCTGATTACTCAAATAGCCTAATACCAAAAATTCATAAATAAAAAACCTAACTCTTATATACAACGATAAATATGAACATTATTAATTATCTACATACAACACTATCTACACCAAAACCATGCTCTAAATAAACCACACATTTGAAAACAATATTGACTACTAATTACATAAGTTACAGAATCTCAAAAAACATTAATTACAACACTATTTCCCCTGAATATAATCGTGCATTACGTCCGCTTAAATAGCAATATGCACCACATTCTGGAACACCAAAAATATCTTTAATTCCCAAAATTATAGTCAATAAATCTTGATGCCATCCTAAAGGCTCTACACTTAATTGCCAATAATAACCATGCAAACTGACATTTACAATCTTAGCCGGTAACGGATAAAGCACGTTATGCTCTTTACTCATATCCATCTCCCACGGACGAAAAAATAATTCTACTTTTCCTTGTAAAGCTGGAATATATGGTAAAGACCAATGATAAGGCCCAATAAATAATTCCGATCCACACACTACTCCTTGTAAACAATTCACTTCGCTTATAAACTCTAAAACAAAACGAGTAGCCGGCACACACCAAATATCCTTAGGTGTACCTATCTGTTCAATAACTCCTCGATTCATCACTACTATTCTATTAGCAACTTCCATAGCTTCTTCTTGATCATGTGTAACAAAAACACTAGTGAATTTAAATTCATTATGTAACTTGCGCAGCCAACGACGCAATTCTTTTCTAACTTGTGTATCTAATGCACCAAATGGTTCATCTAACAGTAAAATTTCTGGTTCAATTGCTAAAGAACGAGCCAGAGCTACACGTTGCTTTTGACCCCCAGAAAGTTGAGTAGGATATCTATTTGCCAAACGTTCTAATTGAACCATACTTAATAATTGCGTAACTTTTTTACTAATTATATGAGAATTTGGGCGTTTATGGCGCGGCAACATTCTTATTCCAAAAGAAATATTATCTGATACTGTCATATGACGAAACAAAGCATAATTTTGAAAAACAAAACCAACATGACGATCACGTGCACTAAGATGGCTAACATCTTTACCTCTAAAACGCAAACAACCACTATTATAATGTTCTAGCCCAGCAATAATACGTAGTAATGTGGTTTTTCCAGAACCGGATGGTCCTAATAATGCTATTATTTCTCCAGATTCAATATGTAAAGAAACATTAGTCAATATTTTATCATGACCAAAAAACTTGGTGATTCCATCTATCTCAATGCTCATTTCTTATCCTTGATCATAATATTAATTAGTACGTTTTAAACGACTTTGTAAATAATGTTTAATAAACAACATAAGAATTGAAATACAAGCTAATAATGATGCCGCAACGAATGCGCCTACAGTATTATAATCTTGATATAATAATTCTACATACAACGAAACAGTATATGTTTCACCCCGTATTAATCCTGATACTATAGATACTGCTCCAAATTCACCAATAGCACGAGAATTAGTAAGAATAGCCCCGTATAACAAAGCCCAACGAATATTTGGAAAAGTAACATAGCGAAACATCATCCAACCAGATGCTCCAAGAAGTATCGCTGCCTCGTCTTCCTGTCTTCCTTGATTCACCATCATAGGAACAAGCTCATGTACCACAAAAGGACAAGTAACAAAAATAGTAACTAACACTAATCCTATCCATGTGAATATTATTTGTATATTCTGCAAATCTAACCAATTTGCTATTGCATTATTGTTTGCATAAAGCAATAAATACAATAATCCAGCAATTACTGGAGAAATAGCGATGGGTATATTTATTAAAATATACAATAACTGTCTTCCATAAAATTTAAAACGAGTCACTAACCAAGCCATTAATATGCCAAAAAATACATTAATAGGTACCGTAAATAACGCTACAATAACCGTCAAAAAAATAGCATGTAACATATCTTGATTTATTAAATTTACTATTACTATTTTTAGACCTTCTGAAAAAGCAGATACAAAAATCACAATTACAGGAACTAACAATAACATCATTGATATAAACATAGTGAAACTAATTAGAATCCATTGATTCCATTTAATACTACTGTTATAATTATTATTGTAATTTCTATTGACATAATTATTTAACATGCTGATCATTAAGATCCCTGAAACCTCTTGTTTATTCGTAATTGAAACATACTAGTAAAAAATAATAATAATAAAGAAATAATTAAAATTACAGAAGCAATAGCACTGGCAGCTGGGTAATCAAATTCCTGTAAACGAATAAAAATAATTAAAGAGATAACTTCATTTTTCCAGGCAACATTTCCAGCTATAAAAATAACCGCGCCAAATTCCCCTAAACTTCGTATGAACGACAATACTACGCCATACAACCAAGCTGGTGCCAATTCTGGAAAAATTACATTACAAAAAATTTGCCAATCATCAGCTCCAAGAGTTTCTGCTACTTCTTCGTATTCTACAGTAAACTCTTCTAGCACCGGTTGTACGGTTCGTACTACGAATGGAATACTTGTAAAAATCATAGCAATAGATATACCTATCCACGTATATGATACTGTGATGCCAAATCGAGATAACCAAGACCCATACCAACCTGATGTTGAAAACAACGTTGCCAAAGTTAATCCCGCCACCGCGGTAGGCAAAGCAAAAGGTAAATCTATTAACGCATCTAATAATTTCCTACCAGGAAATTGATATCTAGTTATTACCCATGATACCAACAGTCCAAATATAGCATTAAATAATGTTGCTGCCCCGGCAGCTAATAAGGTGATTTGATAAGAAACCAATAATGCTGGATCTGTAATTACATCCCAATATTGAGAAAAACTCATCTGAGATAATTGCATAACTAACGCACTTAAAGGTAATAATAGAATCAAACAAACAAACAATAAACTTCCACCCAGTGCTATACCAAACCCAGGTAAAGTATGTTTAAATGAAGAAAATAACATCAACGATGTCCTATTGATAATAATTGATCTAATTCACCACCACGTTTAAAGTGCGTATTCATAATAGTATTCCAATTACCAAATTGATCCTCTATTCTAAATAATTGACTCCCAGAAGATCCATTCGGATATATTTGAGCAATGTTAGTTGTGTTGACGCGGTACCCAAACTTGGTAATAATCTTTTGTGCTGCAGGGATGTATAGGTAATCTAAATAAGCTCGTGCTACATCTTTGGTTCCATTTCTAATGACGTTTTTATCTATCCAAGTCACTGGAAATTCTACCAAAACATTCGGAGTGGGTATAACAATTTCATAATTATTGAATCCATATTGACTTCGAACTAATTTTGCTTCAGATTCAAAATTAATTAGCACATCTCCTTGATTACGATCAACAAAAGTAGAGGTAGCAGCGCGTCCTCCAGTATCAAATACTTCTACATTTTTCAAAAATTTTTGCATCCAAATTCGAGTTTGCTCTATATCTCCGTCACTATTTTTTAAAAAAAAACTCCAAGCCGCTAAATAAGTATAACGTCCATTCCCAGAAGTTTTAGGGTTAGGAAATATTATTTTCAAGCCTTTATTAGTTAAATCATGCCAATTATAAATTCCTTTTGGATTACCTCGTCTCACCAAGAAAGCCATAGTTGAAAAAAATGGCGAACTATGATTTGGAAATCGATCTTGCCAATTTTTAGGAATTAAGTGTCCGCGATCACACAAAATTTGTACATCTATCACCTGATTATATGTCACCACATCCGCTCGAAGTCCCTGTAATATAGCCATAGCTTGTCTAGTAGATCCTGCATGAGATTGACGAATGATTAACTTATCTTCAGGATGAAGATCCTTCCAATATTCGATAAAATCAGAATTAATCTTTAAAAATAATTCTCTAGACACATCATAAGAACTATTTAATAAAATAGTTCCATATATTGGAACGCAAAAAACACAATATAATAATGTTGTCACTTTAATTATTTTTAAAATAATATGCATAATAATCATATATATCCGAATACAAACATATCTACTCAAAATAGAGATTTTTCTTTCAGTTGATAGAATATCATTATATAATACATGCGTAATTAAGACATAGACTGCACGCAAATTTGTATTTGCACACAATTTTTGCAACTAATTATTAATTGAATGAAATTTAAATCAATCATATATTTGATTAATTTTTTCTATACTTCTCTCTGTAAAAATACTACCATATTCAATATTATAATTTATAATAAAATATAGTAATATTATCTTTATTTTTAAACTGCATAAAAAAGATCTTATATAAAGATATAAAGATAATTTAAAAAATGATTTCTACATATAAATATAGATATTTTCGTTAAATCGACTTAAAACCTAAAATAATTCTCAATATAATCATATAAATAATTAAAATTTAAAAATTAAAAAATAATTCTGTTGTAATAAATCATTTATGTAACAGATGATTATCTTTATGTATTAAGATTTTCGATTAATTTTATACAATTTAAGCGATGCTTATTATGGTTAATACTACAATAAAATTTGTGCTGTACTATAATTGTAATATAAACAAAATAGCCCGTTGCAAAAGAAAAATAAAAATAATTATTTTAAATAAATTCAAATATTATTTTTTACTGTCAATTAGTTATGTACTACACAACATATAATTTTATTATAGAAAGATCATACAATATAAAAAATTAAACCACCTATATAATCTTAAATGCCATCACACATGACATAATAACATTCACGCTTCAGAATCATTGCTTATGATGTATTATATGTAATGTGATATTAATCACATAGTATAATGTACTTTTGTTACACTCTAAAAAATAAAATCTCATGAACTTAATGTTTAAAACATTACTTCAATCATAATAATATTTACAGTTATATAATAAAACTACAATCAACATGAAATTATGATGATAATAATAATTTTTACTATTTTAATACAATCACCTGACATACAGATGTACGCACATTAATTAATAAAGTGTTTATAGATACACAATGTTCACACATCTCATATTGAGATATATGATACAACTTGTATAATATATATATTATAAAACATGTTTTGATAGAAATAAAACATACAATAAATAATATTTATAAGTATAAATATTATTTATTGTATGAATGTAAAATGATTATAAATATCGTTAACATTACTCAATTATAATAGGTAATACGGAGTCAGTAATGAATCCATCAAATGGTTTAATAAAAATTTCCGTAATTGTAGAGAATATCAAAAATATTGACACCATTCGGTATTACCATCCACGTAACAATGCTATTACTAATCCGTTTCTTACTCTGAAACCATTTTTTAGTTCTCATTGCAAATTAATTGGATATACAATAATTTATACTGTAAAAAAAAATGATGTTACACGTATTAGTACAATTAACACAATAAATGAGTTAAACAATCATATCGACACTAAAATTTTAGACAATATTCCAGGACATTCCTGCATAAAAATGCATATAATATCTTCTTCTAATAAATATTGTAGAATAAAAAAATACTACAAATTTATCGCAATCTATAAAAATCAAAAGACAAATTCAGTTTATTTTATTATAAAAATCACTATCAATTGGAAAAACATAAAAAAAATAACAGAATTAAAAAAAAACAATATCCAAATTAATTTAATACTTTTACTATCTTTATATCAAAAATGCACATATATCAAATTAAATCTATATTTCATTTATCCATTTATAAAGCTTATTTGCAACTGGTATAGTCAATATGTACTATGCAGTATTTATAATTATCCTAACATCATACAAAAAATAAATAAAAATTATTTTGACCATAATAAATATTACGAAAACAATATTTCTATAAATACTAATTTATGTACAGATGACCCAATAATAGTTACAAATGAATATGATTACTTAACAAGTGCTAAGAAATTACTCAAGCAAGACGGTCAATTAATTTTTCATACACAACTTGTCAAATTTTGTGTATTTTCTTTTTTAAATAAAAAATTTAATAAACCTATTTCTGTGTATAAATTAAACTTTTAAAAAATAATAAAATAAGTATGAAAAAATTCACTAAACGTATTCGATAATTCTCTACAAGAGAGAAGAATTTATAATCGTTTAATTAAAACATTCAATATTAGGAAAACACTTTATGTTATCAGAAAAAATATTAGCTAATGCCATACGTATATTGAGCATAGATGCTATACAACAAGCTAATTCTGGGCATCCCGGATGTCCCATGGGTATGGCGGATATTGCTGAAGTATTATGGAGGGATTACTTAAATCACAACCCAAACAATCCTAATTGGATTAATAGAGACCGATTTGTTTTATCTAATGGACATGGATCAATGCTGCTATACAGCATACTACATTTAACAGGATACAAAATATCTATAGAAGATCTAAAAAATTTTAGACAATTAAATTCAACAACACCCGGTCATCCAGAATATGGGCTTACCGATGGAATTGAGGTTACAACAGGTCCTTTAGGACAAGGTCTTGCTAACGCTGTAGGGTTTGCAATTGCTGAACGGACACTAGCAGCTCAATTTAATCGCGCACAGTTTAATATCATCAATCATTATACTTATGTATTTTTAGGAGATGGATGCATGATGGAAGGTATTTCTCATGAAGCTTGCGCGCTAGCTGGGACTATGAAATTAAATAAATTGATTATATTTTACGATAATAACGGTATTTCTATAGACGGGAATGTAAAAGAATGGTTCACAGATGATACTGCCATGCGTTTTGAATCTTATGGATGGAATGTAATACGTAATATAAATGGACATAATAGAAATTCTGTTAAAGCTGCAATTGATCAAGCTAAATCCACATTAAATAAACCATCATTGTTAATATGTAATACTATTATTGCTTTTGGAGCTCCAAATAAAAGCGGAACACATAGCGCTCATGGCGCTCCATTAGGAGCAGAAGAAGTGGCTGCTACTCGAAAAGCGCTTAATTGGGATGAACCTCAATTCGTCATACCAAAAGCAATATATAAATCATGGAATGCCACGATACTGGGACAAAAAAAAGAAGATAATTGGCAACAACTTTTTCGCAAATACCAGGTTACCTATCCTAATTTAGCAAAAGAATTAATAAGACGAATACAACGAAAATTACCCGAAGATTGGCATAAAAAAACACAAAAATTTATTGAAAATTTACAGGTGCATTCTCAAAATATTGCTACACGTCAAGCTTCTCAAATTACAATTGAATTTTTTTCTAAAGAATTGCCAGAGCTTTTTGGTGGATCAGCAGACTTAACACCCAGCAATTTGACAACTTGGTCTCAATCTTCTTCTATTATGAAAAATCCTGCCGGAAATTATATTCATTACGGTGTACGTGAATTCGGAATGACTGCTATTGCCAATGGAATTGCTAATTATGGAGCTTTTTTACCTTATACTGCTACATTTTTAACATTTGTTGAATACGCACGCAACGCGGTTCGCATGGCGGCATTAATGAATAGTCATCATATTATGATTTATACTCATGATTCTATTGGATTAGGAGAAGATGGTCCAACTCATCAACCTATAGAACAATTATCAAGTTTACGCATGACTCCCAATGTAATAGTATGGCGTCCCTGTGATCAAGTAGAAACAGCAGTTGCCTGGAAATCAGCAATTGAACACCATGGACCAACCGCATTGATTTTATCTAGACAAAATCTCATGCAACAAGAACGCACATCAACACAAATTAATAACATTACTCGCGGAGGATACATTCTTAAAGATTGTCAAAATATTCCTGAATTAATTATAATTGCTACTGGATCAGAAATAATATTAGCAATACAAGCATATCACCGATTAACTGATGAAGGCTACAAAATACGAGTCATCTCATTACCTTCTACTGATATATTTGATCAGCAAGATAAATCATACCGTGAATACGTGTTACCAAATACAGTAATTAATAGAATAGCTATCGAAGCTAGCAGCACTGACTATTGGTATAAGTATGTTGGAATATATGGTGAGATCATTGGTATGAACACATTCGGAAAATCAGCTCCATCACATCAATTATTTAAATTTTTTGACTTTACTGTAGACTACGTGATCAATAAATCATATAAATTACTCAAAAAATCCTAAAACAACAGATCACCAAAATGTTTAATTTTTATAAAAGGCATCTATTATATACGACTATACCGATATTTGTCGGTATAGTCGTATATCTGAATTTTGTATTAATTATATATATGATTTATTCGTGTGAATTATTAAATTTAAAATAATTTAATCAGAACTATTACCACGAGAAAATATAAAATGGATTATTCAGAACTAATAACATTAGCTCAAAAATTAATTCAGCAACCTTCGGTTAGCTCAAACCATCATAGTTGTCATGAAATAATTGCAAATTATTTAGAAAAACTAAATTTTAATGTAGAATTAATGCGCTTTGATAACACTCTTAATCTTTGGGCATTTCATGGTTGTAAAAAACAACAAAAATGCACAACATTATTGTTTATTGGACATACTGATGTAGTCGATCCTGGGGATCTTCAATGCTGGGATTACCCCCCGTTCTCAGGATTAGTGCATAATAATATATTACATGGACGAGGTGCAATTGATATGAAGGGGGCATTAGCAGCTATGTTAGTAGCCGCTGCCAATTTTATCGACCAACATCCCAATTATCAAGGACGAGTTGCGTTTCTTATCACTTCTGACGAAGAAGGCAGTGGCATCAACGGAACCACAAAAGTTGTAGAATCTCTAATTGCGCGCGATGAACATATAGACTATTGCATAGTCGGAGAACCATCCAGTCAAAATCAACTAGGTGATGTTATAAAAAATGGTAGACGTGGATCGCTTATTGGACAACTGACAGTACATGGATCTCAAGGACATGTAGCATATCCTCAATTCTCTAAAAATCCAATACATTTAATCATTCCAGCGCTGTCAGATTTACTAAACACTACATGGGATCGAGAAAGAAGTATATTATTTCCTCCTACTTCTATACAAATTACTAATATTTATTCTAATAATAACAACAATAATGTTACCCCCCATGCGGTTATATTAAATTTCAATGTACGCTTTAATGATAAATGTTCTATTGACAATATTAAAAGATACATAAATGAAATATTCACACGTCATACTTTACCTTATAATATCGATTGGAAACTTTCTGCGGAGCCTTATTTTAGTAACCCTGGACAATTAACTAATGTTGTAGTCAATGCAATTAAATATTACCAAAAATTTGAACCTCGATTAGAAACTACAGGAGGTACTTCTGATGGGCGTTTTATAGCTAAAATGGGGACAGAAGTCATAGAATTAGGAGCACGTAACCATATGATTCATAAAGTTAACGAATACATTGATCTAATTGATTTAAAATTACTTAGCTCTATATATAAAAAAATTATAGAAGATTTAATACTAGTACAATAAATGCATAATGTATTATTGTAACAGCTCTGAGGCTAAGATACATTTTTTATTATGGGAATATATATATGAAGGAGCAATTTAATAACCGAATAATAAACATGTAGTAATTATTTTTTAATACATATATTGAAAATAATTTCAACAAACAGGCATTACCTGATACTTATATTAAAATTAATCTTCAATGTTAATTAAACATGATTCATGTGACATATCTGTAGAAAAAATTGACGGAGGACATATGTTTAGTTGTTTACCTACTTTTTGAGAAATGATGTTATCTTCTCTGATAACATCAGGAACAACATAATCATCATATGATATAGGTAATGCGCCATCTAAATCTTCCGGTATATTTAATTCCTCCAAAGATGCAACATCTAAATATGATAAATCACCATTCAGCTTACAACGATCTTCCTTGCATATTCCGAAAGAACAAGCTGATAATAATACCATACACAAAATCTCTAAAAAAGTTAACATTATAACCCTTATACAAATAATTATTTATAATTAGACCGATCATAAAATAACCCTGAATCTATTAAAGCTTTTTTTAGCACATCACGATGTACTTCAGATAAAACAGTCATAGGCAAACGCAAAACATAATGCGATATTAATCCTAATTCTTTGCAAGCCCATTTCACTGGTATAGGATTAGAATCAATAAATAGCGCTTGGTGCACAGGCATCAAGCGCTGGTTAATATGTTGTGCGTTTGAAAAATCGTTTTCATTTGCTAACTTACATAACTCAGCCATTTCCTTTGCAGCAATATTTGCTGTAACGGAAATTACTCCAACTCCCCCAAGTTTCATAAAATCTAATGCACTTAAATCATCTCCGCTCAACAAAATAAAATCTTCATGAACTAACTGTTTTAATTGATTTACTCGATTTAAGTTTCCTGTCGCCTCTTTAATACCAACTATATTTTTTATCTTTGCTAAACGAGAAACAGTAATCGGTAACATATCGCAACCAGTACGTACTGGAACGTTATACAATATCTGAGGTAACTCTGTGCTTTCTGAAATAGCCTTAAAATGCTGAAATAATCCTTCTTGATTGGGACGATTATAATAAGGGGTTACGCTTAAACAAGCTGCTATATCACTATCATTAAATTTATTAGTTAATTCAATCGCCTCTGCCGTTGAATTAGCACCAGTACCCGCTATAATGGGCAATCTACCATCGCTAAACTCTAAGGTTCGCATAACCACATCAACATGCTCTTCATGTGTAAGCCCAGACATCTCTCCAGTTGTACCGACGGAAACAATAGCTGACGTACCACTAACTACATGATGATCAACAAGTTTTTTTAAACTTATTCGATCTACAGCACCCTTTAGATCCATTGGGGTAATTAACGCTACTATACTTCCCGTAAACATGAATTATTGTCTCCAATAAACAGAATCTGTAAAATATTGTTATTCAATAAAAATATCCCAATAAAATGGAAAAAATATCAAACAAAATATTTATCGTTCTTCATATATAACAAACAATACCGTCATTTTTAATAATATTAAAATATATATTTATTAATAAACATGCTTATCTTTTACTACCGTTTAATATTTTAAATTAATTAAAAATTATTTTCATTATATTTTTAATTATTAAGTAAATTATTCTTCGTTAACAATATGTTGAAATATTATAATTTAAAATTCTTTAAAAATAGTTTAATCGCTTTCTTATATTAAATCCTAATTTTTCATGACCATACATAAACATAAAATTTTTTATTAAATAATTTATGTATATTTCTATACAGAAGTTGAAAATAATATTAAAATTAATCGTGAGTTATCTAATATGTATATAACTATTAATTATTGGTGGAGCATACAATGGCATTATTACAGCCTGGAGACACAGTACCTCAATTTAATTTACCTGATCAAAATGATGTTTTAGTTAGTATTGATTCGTATATAGGAAGAAAAAAAATTCTTATTTATTTCTATCCTAAAGCTATGACACCAGGATGTACTATACAGGCATGTAAATTAAGAGACAATATGGATACATTCAGAAAATTAGGTATAGAGGTAATTGGAATTAGTAACGACAAATCAGAAAAACTTTTAAAATTCTCTGAAAAAGAAATGCTAAACTTTACTTTACTTTATGACGAAAACTGCCAAATTTCCAAGAAATTTGGAGTATGGGGAGAAAAAAAGTTTATGGGAAAAACATATAACGGCATACATCGTATTAGTTTCATCATCGACCAAACTGGTACTATCGAACAAGTATTTAAACATTTTAAACCTATTGATCATGATCAGATCGTATTACGTTATCTAAATAACAAACATCAATCACATTGATAACAGCATATGCATATATATATGCATTCATCTTTATATTATTATTAATTATTGACGAAAAATCCATAATATAAGATCCATATAGCAAATAGATTTAAAACAATTAAAAAATTCTTAATATAAAAGATTATATATTATTTAGTTCCAAATGTTTTATCGCCAGCATCTCCAAATCCTGGTATAATGTAACCATTTTTATTAATTTTTTGATCTATAGAAGCTAAATATAATTCAATATCTGGATGTTTTTCTTCTAAGGCTTCAATTCCTTCTGGGGCCGCCACTATCGATAAAACCTTTATATTATTACATCCAAATTTCTTTAATAAATCAATAGTAGCAATTATTGATCCACCAGTAGCTAACATAGGATCTAACACCATAGCCATACGTTCATGAATATTGGAAACTAATTTATGAAAATATGGAATCGGCTCAAAAGTAATTTCATTACGATAAATCCCTATTATACTAATACGTGCGCTTGGAAGATGCTCTAATACACCATTCATCATGCCTAATCCAGCGCGTAAAATTGGTACCACTGTTATTTTTTTTCCCTTAATACGCGCAATTTTCACCAATCCACACCACCCTTTAATAGTTACTATTTCCATTTCTAAGTCATCGGTAGCTACATAAGTTAATAAACTGCCTAATTCTGAAGACAATTCTCTAAAACGTTTAGTGCTAATATCACAAATACGCATTAATCCTAATTTGTGACGTACTAATGGATGTTTAATTTCAACTATTTTCATATCAATTTTGTTCTCCATGAAAGCAAATACTCAAAACTGAGCAATTATACTTTCAAATATCAATTTAAATAATATCCCATATTTAGATAATAAATATGGGATATTATTTAAATTGATATTTGAAGAATTTTATTGATAAAATAAAAACTCACTTGTAATATATTAAATCATTTACTCTCCTATATACAATGCAAACCAAATGTAAACATAGGATTATTTAACATAATCTTCTAAATTTAATTAATAGATATCATTTTACGTTACAACTATTGCAAATAGTATCATTATCTTGTGTTTAAAAATAAAATAAATATTCAAATACAGTGTGTTATGATAACAATGTACTTATCTATAAATAAACTAATATAAAAACGTCTATACCAAAAATTAGAAGTATGATTATGAATATTTCATGCTATTTTGACAATAATTAAAACTTCTATATATTCATTCACGTAAAAATCGTTCACGTCAAAATAAATACAATAAACAACCGAAAAAATTATTTAATAATTAATTTTTTAAATCCATAAAAAAATCAATCCCTTCAAAAACGAAAATAAATAACTTTTATTAATTTTAATTTAATATTTTAAATAAAAAAACACATTTTACAATGAAAATGCATTTCCATACTTTAATAAATAATAATTTTAGAATTAAATAAAAATATATATTTCATAGAATATTTGTGATTTTTTATCAATAAATGTTACAATGGGGTTGTTTTAATAATTTTCTTATTGTTATTTATGAAAAGAAAAAAGAAAAAAATACGCGTTGCCAAATGGATATTATTAATTAGTTTTACAATATTATTTGCTAGACTAATCTACGCTTCTATAAACGCTTGGAATTACCACAAAACCTATAATAACAATGTTGTTACTCCTCCTACTCTACTATATAACATTAATTAAACAATAATCTATCTATGATAGTACTACCGCTCTAGAATGTTACATACGGAAACGCCGCGTCCATTAAGTTAATATTTAATTAAATAATTTTTATATTTCTCGTTCTGATATCAAGCGACCGTCAAAACGACAAAACACAAATATAAGTAGATGTGAAACATCTACTTCAAATACATAATTAACATATATATCTATATAATTTTTAAAAAATTCATGCATTTATTTTTCATAAAAAAATCATTATTACGAAAAAATTTCAATGAACTATATTGTTCTACCGAAAAGATAATCGTTGTGTCAAAATAAAATCAACAACAGATTGTACACCATAACCTGTTTTTAAATTAGTAAAAGACCACGGTAAACCTTTACGCATAATATTTGTATCACGATTCATTATTTCTAACGATGCTCCCACATATTCAGCTAAATCAATTTTGTTAATTATTAAAAAATCAGAACGTGTAATACCTGGTCCACCTTTTCGCGGTATTTTATCACCTGCAGCTACATCAATAACATATAGATTTAAATCTGACAATTCTGGACTAAAAGTAGCACTCAAATTATCTCCACCACTTTCAATAAAAATAATATCCAAATTATTAAATTTTGATATTAATTCTTCTACAGCTAATAAATTCATAGAAGCATCTTCACGAATAGCAGTATGTGGACATCCTCCAGTTTCTACTCCAACAATACGGTCAGCCGACAAAGCATTTGCATCTATCAAAATACGTTGATCTTCTTTAGTATAAATATCATTGGTTACTACCGCTAATTGATAGCTATCCTTCATTCTTTTACATAACACTTCAAGTAATGCGGTTTTACCTGATCCTACAGGACCGCCTACACCTATACGAAATGGTTGTTTATATTGATTTAATAACAAAATGCATTTTCCCTCAATTAAAAATTGATTATCCACATAATATATTCTAAATACGTATATTTTATTAAAAATAAAATACTTTTAGGAACGAAATAATCGTGAATATTGTGTCTCATGACAGGAGGATGCTATGGATTGCAACGGAAAGCCATTGCCCAATTCATGATCTGTTATCATATCAGATTTCTTCCAATCATTCGGAAGGCGCTCCACCAAAGATCTTAATAATTTCTGAGCAGTTATTTGCCCAAAAGGCACTAATTTCAGTCCCGTCATTGTAGCAGATTCCAACATATTATAGGCATACCCTAACGCTAAATTTTCTAAAGAAATATCCCACATATACCCTAACCATGCTATAGATGCTAAGCCACTATGTTCTAAAGCCGATAACCAAGTCCCACCATCCGTAAATGGATACCATTGCAATATGATTCTCGACAACGCTTTTCCGCGTTGTTGTTCTTCTAATCTAAGCTCATGAGTATCGCGATAAGACAATATCCTTAATGCACATTGAAAAAAACTCATTTCATCTTTAATTTGAGTATAATAGTAGCAACGCTTAAGCATCGGCCACTCTAAATAAATTAATGGCCCATCAATCCATTGTTGTTGCCAAGAATAAAAAGTTTCTACAGAATTAACCCAATTACATTCTACCGCCCACTCTAAACCTTGTGAATAAGAAAAACCTCCCACAGGAAAGTTAGAACTAACCAATTGCATCAAAGACAAGACTGAACTAATACCGTGATCAGCACACATAATTATAATAATCTACATAATATGTATAAATTACTAATATAAATATCATTGTAGTCTCGAATTATTACAGAAATAACAATCACAAAAAACTCTGTTTCTTTATTCGCAAGAATATTTATTTTAGTATATCAGCAATTTTGTTTAAATATACTTAATACATACCACGATACATTATATTGTAAATCTTATTAATAAGAATATATAAGTGTAAATATAACATTAAACTCTACCTATATCATAAACATCCATCCTTATAATATATTTATTTGGATTTCCAGTTATCTCCATACAATATCATTAAAGATCACTAAACATTACAAATCACATATACAATTCTTCATTACCACCGAATATTATAACACTAATAATTTCTGTTATTATCCCAATACCAAAAAATTATTCAAAGCATTTAATAAAAAACAATATCCACATCATATATATATCACATGTGATTATATTTCATATTAAAACAGAAAATAACGTTGTGACATTGGTAATACAGATGCGGGCTCACAAGTTAATAATTCTCCATTAGCACGTACTTGGTAAGTCTGAGAATCTACTTCAATAATTGGTTGCCAAGAATTATTAATCATATTCTTTTTTTGAATATCTCTGCAATGACGAACCTCACCAATCAAACTAACCAACTTTAAATAATCTGTTAACTCTGAATTATAAGCAACTTGAGATACAAAAGTCATACGTGTAGCATGTTTTGCTTTACCAAGTGCTCCAAACATTAATCGATAATGTACTGGTTGAGGAGTCGGTATAGAAGCATTAGGATCTCCCATAGCAGAAGAGATAATCATACCGCCTTTAATTATTAACTCTGGCTTAACTCCAAAAAAAACAGGAGACCATAATACTAAATCTGCCAATTTTCCTATTTCAACAGAACCAACTTCATGAGAAATTCCATGAGTTATCGCCGGATTAATTGTATATTTAGCAACATACCGTTTTACGCGAACATTATCATCATATCTAGTAGCATCACCTAATAATGAACCTCTCTGTAGTTTCATCTTATGCGCTGTCTGCCAAGTACGTAAAATCACTTCTCCAACTCGTCCCATAGCTTGAGAATCAGAAGAAATCATAGATAAAGCTCCAAGATCATGTAGTACATCTTCAGCTGCAATTGTCTCCCTCCGAATTCTAGACTCTGAAAATGCCATATCTTCAGGAAGATTAGGATTCAGATTATGACAAACCATCATCATATCTAAATGCTCATCTATTGTATTAACAGTATAAGGCATAGTAGGATTAGTAGATGATGGTAACACATTGGTAAATCCACACATGCGTATAATATCTGGAGAATGTCCTCCGCCTGCGCCCTCAGTATGATAAGCATGCACTGTTCTGCCTTTGATAGCAGATAAGGTATCTTCAACAAATCCTGATTCATTTAAAGTATCAGTATGAATAGAAACCTGAATATCAAAACGATCAGCCACATTCAAACAACAATCGATAGCAGCAGGAGTTGCACCCCAATCTTCATGCACCTTTAAACCAATCGCCCCTGCGATTATTTGTTCTTCTAAAGCATCAGGGAAAGAAGCACTACCTTTACCGGTAACCCCAATATTAATAGGCAAGGTGTCTGCTACTTGTAGCATACGAGATATAAACCAAGGACCTGGAGTACAGGTAGTTGCATTACTTCCTGTTGCTGGTCCAGTGCCACCTCCGATAAATGTAGTAATTCCAGAACTCAGTGCTTCTTCTACTTGCTGAGGACAAATAAAATGAACATGAGCGTCAATTCCTCCAGCTGTAACAATTTTACCTTCCGCTGCTATTATCTCTGTTCCAGGGCCAATAAATATTGTCACATCTGGCTGTACATCCGGATTTCCTGCTTTTCCAATACCTGATATACGCCCATTATTGATACCAATATCTGCTTTTATTATTCCCCAATAATCAATAATTATTGCATTAGTCAATACTAAATCAACACAATCTTTACTACTCATTTGGCCTTGACCCATACCATCTCGTATAACTTTGCCTCCCCCAAATTTTACTTCTTCCCCATACACAGTAAAATCTTTTTCTATTCTTATCCACAATTCAGTATCTGCTAATCGCACAGAATCACCAATAGTTGGTCCAAATAGAGAGACATAATTATGTTTAGATAATAACATAACTAATCTAACTTTCCCATAATGGCTTTACAAAACCCATAAATTTTACATGCACCTGCATATCTTACAAGTTCCACGGTCCTAAACTGTCCTGGTTCAAAACGTATTGCTGTTCCTGATGGAATATTTAAGCGAAACCCACGAGCGATAACTCGATTAAATTTTAAAGCACTATTAACCTCATAAAAATGAAAATGAGAACCAATCTGTATGGGTCTATCTCCAGTATTTACAACGGTTACTAACACTTTTTGTCTTCCAACATTCAATTCTATATTTCCATGAGAAATGTAGAATTCACCTGGTATCATAATATTATTGGTATCTTCATTCATTAAATTATTGGATCATGTACTGTTACTAATTTGGTTCCATCACTAAAAGTAGCTTCCACTTGTACATTAGTAATCATTTCAGGCACTCCTATCATAACATCATCTCTAGTCAATACGTTTTTACCTATATCCATCAATTCTGCAACACTTTTCCCTTCACGAGCACCCTCCAAAATTACAGAGCTAATTAATGCTATCGCTTCTGGATAATTTAATTTTAACCCGCGATTTCGACGCTTTTCTGCTAACAATGCTGCCGTAAATAACAATAATTTATCTTTTTCACGAGGTAATAACTTCATAGATCTTCCTTAGCTTATGTCAGCCAAATACGAGGTAGCATAGCTTTTCTCCCCATTATAAAAGGACGTATAACATACCAAATATGATGAAGCATTTTTTTTAAATACTGATTATCATTACCTAATAATCGTACTACAAGAATCTCATCTAACAATGTAGCGCCTCCAACTTGAAAATGTTTAACTGATGTTATTAATTTACGTACCTCATATAATATTTTTTCATCCGATGGAACAGCAAAAAGTAAAGCACTTATTCGGAATCCGCCTAACTTCATAACACAATTTGATTCATTAATCCGCAAACGTTCCTGTAATCCAATCGAATCAGATAAACAAATATTCAAATGGATATCTACTTCCTCTGGATAAATAGAAGTTCCTAATGATAAATTTCTAAAACATAACATATCAAATGATATAATTCTAGATCCTTGTTCTATAATAAAAGTAGTATCTATTTTTGCTTTAGATTTAGGAAAAAAAATACTGCTTTGAGGAACCCATTCTAAAGCAGTATTACGTGCTAACCTAAACGTATGTTTCTGTTCTGCATACATACCGTTACTACGATAAAATTTAGCAGCACCAGGGGTCGTTAATAATACCCGGCTATCTGACTCCAATTTAACATCCAGTACCAATTTGTCCCCTCCCACTAACCCACCAGGAGGATGTAACAAATATACATGTGGAATGTCATCATTTTCCGAGTAAAAAACCTTTTTCACGTAAAATGGACCAACATGCCTGCATTTAGTCAACACACTACGTCCACCACGTAAAGCAAAATTTAATCTTAGCTCCGCTAGCCAACCGTCAATCAACTTCCGAGATAATTCGTCACTCATTCAAATGAAAAATAAAATATTTTCAAAAATTAAAACAATAAATCCATTAAAAAAATTATTAAAACAATAATAACTACATTAACTTTTATTAAACACTATGAAATAATTATCATGCATATATATATTTATTTATTTTTAAGTAGAGAAAACACCTCTGCAAGAAATACAGAATAATCCACATAAATACAAATCCTCATGACATACATACTTATTTAATTTTACAGCATTCATCACATACTCTTCCTGTCTTATTATAAATTTTTTACTATTGATACACATTTAGTAAGTAAATTATAGTACTCCCACTATGGAAACACATATCTAAATTATCGTCACATAAAACAATAAAAGCACACAAAAATATTCAACCTATAATATATTAATATTATACAATACATTTATTCCCATTCAATAGTAGCCGGAGGTTTTGAGGAAATATCATACACCACACGAGATACTTCCTCAACTTCATTGACGATACGATTAGATACCTTGTTTAAAAAATCATAAGATAAATAAGCCCAATGCGCTGTCATAAAATCTATAGTTTCCACTGCACGAAGAGCAATTACCCACTTATACTTACGCTGATCACCCTGTATTCCTACTGAATGCGTCGGTAAAAATACTGCGAAGGCCTGACTAATTTTAGAATATAAATGTTCACGCTTAAGTTCTTCGATAAAAATCAAATCTACTCTACGTAAAATATCACAATATTCTTTTTTTACTTCACCTAATATTCTAATAGCTAATCCAGGTCCTGGAAATGGATGACGATAAGCTATATCGTAAGGTATCCCTAAATCCAATCCAATACTGCGAACTTCATCTTTAAATAAATTTCTTATCGGCTCTAGTAATTGAATATTCGTAATTCCACAAAAACCACCTACATTATGATGCGATTTAATCACATTTTTAAAAGAAGATAAAGATACACCAGATTCAATAACATCTGAATATATAGTACCCTGAGCCAACCATTTTACAGCTACTAAATTGCGAATTTGCTCTTCAAAAACTTCTGTAAAAACTCTACCAATTATTTTTCTTTTTTTCTCTGGATCGTTAACTCCAATCAAAGCATTGAAAAATCGTTGTTCTTTCGACAGATAAATAATATCTAAATTACAATTTAGAGCACAAAAATTTTTAATTCGATCAAATTCATAATTTGATAATAACCCATTATCAATATAAATACAGATAAACTGATGACCAATTGCGCGTCGTAATAATAAAGCTGTAACAAGGGAATCAATGCCACCTGAAAACCCAAGAACTACTTTATCATTACCTACTTTTACACGAGTATCCATAACAATATCATCAATAATATTCGCTATTTTCCAAGAAGATTTACAGCGACAAATACACGTAATAAAACGTTCTAAAATACTTTTTCCTTTTTTAGTATGAGTAACTTCCGGGTGAAATTGAACACCATATAAATGACGATTTTCATTAGCCATCATAGCAACTTGTTGATGCTTATTAATACCAATAACCGTAAAATCTTTGGGAACAGTAGTAACAACATCCCCGTGACTCATCCATACATCAAGAGCAAAACGCCCCGTAACGCCATCAACATAATCATAGATATCATTTATAAGAACGCTTTTAGAAAGAATTGTTACTTGAGTACAACCAAATTCACGCTGCGCAATAACACGTTCTACTCGTCCACCTAATTGAAACGACATAATTTGCATACCATAACAAATTCCAAATATCGGCACACCTAATTGAAACACAAATTCAGGAATATACGGAGAATAACTATCGATAACACTATGAGGACCTCCAGAAAGAATAATACCATTAGGATTAAATGCATATACTTGAGATTCACTGATGTTCCAAGAACAAGATTCAGAGTATACTCCTAATTCACGAATTCTTCTCAACAACAACTGAGTGTATTGAGATCCAAAATCTATCACTAAAATACGATAATTGTTACATTTCACATTATAGATTATTCTATTATTTATATTAATCTATCATTGATCAACGACACATTAATGATCAACAACGTTCATTGCACCACACCGCACAAACTGCAAAAATAATGCATTCATACACACTTAAACTTAACTGACTATAATAATCATCGTAAACGATAATTAGGCGATTCCTTTGTTATTATCACATCGTGCACATGACTTTCCTGCATGCCCGAATAGCTGACGCGCACAAACCTAGCTTGCGTTCTCAAATCATTAATAGTAACGCAGCCCGTCAAACCCATACAAGAACGCAAGCCCCCCATCAATTGATGTATAATCGTCTCTAATTTTCCTTTGTAAGGAACACGTCCTTCTATCCCTTCCGGAACCAGTTTATGAGTAATAACAGGATCCTGTTGTTGAAAATATCTGTCAGCAGAGCCTTGAGACATAGCCCCTAAAGAACCCATACCTCTATAAGTCTTAAAAGATCTACCCTGATAAAATTCTATATCTCCTGGAGATTCCTCTGTACCTGCTAGCAACGAACCAACCATTACACAATGTGCGCCAGCCGCTATCGCTTTAGCAATGTCACCAGAAAACCGAATACCACCATCTGCAATAACCGGGACATTCGTATTTTTTAAGGCCTCTGCCACATCAGAAATAGCTGTAATTTGCGGAATCCCTACACCAGTAACAATACGAGTTGTACAAATAGAACCAGGTCCAATACCAACTTTCACTGCGTTAGCACCAGATTTGACTAATCCTAATGCACCTTCTTTCGTAACAACATTGCCCCCTATAATTGATAAATTAGGATACATATTTCGAATTGTTGCAATACAATCTAATACTCTCTCTGAATGCCCATGAGAAGAGTCAACAAGTAATACATCTAAACCAGCATCAACCAATCCTTCAACACGCTCTTTATAATCCTTTCCTACTCCAATAGCAGCTCCAACACATAATCTTCCATAATTATCTTTACACGCATATGGTTTACGTTCTGCTTTTTCAAAATCCTTTGCGGTGATCATACCTTTAAGACGAAATGAAGCATCAATTAACAAAATTTTTTCTACTCTTTTATCATGCATTTTACTTAATACTACTTCTCTATTTTCCTTTTCTAACACTGTAATCAAACGTTCTTTAGGAGTCATAACAGAAAAAACAAAATTTGATAAATCACTGACAAACCTAACATCACGACTCGTAACGATTCCAACTAACTCATTTGTGTTCATCACAACTGGATAGCCGGCAAATCCATTGCGAGAAGTCAACTCCTTCACTTGCCGTAAAGTCGTATCAGGAGTAACACATTGAGGATTTGTTACTATTCCACTTTCATAACGTTTAACCCGACGCACCTCATTAATCTGTTGATCCAAAGACATATTTTTATGAATAAAACCCACCCCGCCTTCTTGCGCTAAAGCAATAGCTAAACTTGCCTCAGTCACTGTATCCATCGCCGATGATACAATAGGAATGTTCAAAGAAACAGCATTAGTCAAAAAACTTTTTAAAATCGTCTCCGCAGGAAGTACTCTCGAACGAGACGGAACGATCAACACATCATCAAAAGTCAAAGCCTCTTTAACAAAAGTCAACATTACAATTATCAGTACACCCTAAACTACAATAGCGACACTGCTACGATGGCAATTCGATTTCATCACCATACCTTCCAGTACCAAGAAATTTTTTTATTTAAAGCACACTAAAACACAGACACCAAACCAAAACCAAACCCCGAACACCAGCAAACTAATTCTAGAAGAACAAGGAACAGCACACTGTAGACTATAATTATGTGGGTTATATTATATTTCTTTAACACCTAACGGTGTTAGTTCTATCATAAATTATGTAATTAATCAAGTTTAGAATACAATTTATAAAAATTAATCATTATAGAATTTTGTTAAAGTTATGTGTAATTGATATGGTATTAGTTGTAAGTGTATTATGTATCCATGAAACGTCAACAGTTAAGTTTTTGTTAAAATAAAATTATTATTTTAATTATGTTATTTGTATTAAACGTTAAAAATATGATTTAATGTTGTTTTTAATTGTTTTTTTGGAATTTATTTTTTATTTCTTTATTAAGATGTGGTCCTAATTATAAGGGTTTTTGTGTGGTGTATAAATTGCATGTTATTAAAAGTTTTTTGTTTTTATTACGGTAACTAAATACGTTAAGTATACTATTATTTGAGTAATTATATGAGTAATGTTGCTGTTATAAATCAACAACATCGATTGATTAAAATTACATCTTCAGCAGACGTGGTGCTAATCGGAGCTGGGATTATGAGCGCAACTTTTGGTATGTTCTTAACAATTCTTGAGCCAACTTGGAGAATTCATATATATGAGCGTCTTAATCAGCCAGCACAGGAAAGCTCTAATGTATGGAATAACGCTGGTACAGGACATGCAGCATTTTGCGAGCTGAACTATACCCAATATAATAATAAAAATTGTTCTGTTGATATTTCAAAGGCTATTGCTGTTAATGAAGCATTTGAAATATCGCGGCAATTTTGGGCATATTTAGTACAAATAAAAGTACTTAAATATCCGAGTTCCTTTATTAATAATGTACCGCATATGAGTTTTGTATGGGGAGAAGAAAACGTTTGTTTTTTAAAAAAACGCTTTCAAGCATTGCTAAATAGTGTTTTGTTTAGTGGTATGGTATATTCGGAAGATTTACAGCAAATTCGTCAGTGGGCTCCTCTTATTATTGACGGACGTAATGTATCGCAGAAAATAGCCGCTACTCGCATGGAGATGGGTACAGATGTTAATTTTGGAGCACTTACTCAACAATTATTGAATGAATTGAAAAAAAATGTAAATTTTAAAATGTATTTACAGCATGATGTTAGATCTGTACAGAATAATAACGATGCAACTTGGGATGTACATGTAATTGATCGACGGTGTAACCACAAAAAATGTATTCGTACAAATTATGTTTTTATAGGAGCCGGAGGAAGATCTCTTAGTCTTTTGCAAAGTTCTGGAGTTCCAGAAGTTTGTGGATACGCTGGATTTCCGGTAGGAGGTCAGTTTTTAGTCACAAAAAATCCGAAGATAGTTGCACAACATTTAGCTAAAGTGTATGGAAAAGCATCTGTTAACACGCCTCCAATGTCAGTACCTCATATAGATACTAGAATATTGAATGGTGAGAAGATTTTGTTGTTTGGCCCATTTGCAACTTTCAGCAGTAAATTTTTAAAATATGGATCATGGCTAGATTTATTTCATTCTTTAAATAAGCATAATATTATTCCAATTTTGCAAGTTGGGATAGATAATTTTGATTTGATTAAGTATTTAATCAGTCAGTTAGTTATGTCAAACATGGACCGTATTGATGAGCTTAGGGAATACTATCCGGCAGTTAACCCGTCAGATTGGACTTTAGTAACAGCAGGACAACGTGTTCAAATTATTAAAAGAAATAGCAACAAGAGAGGTATGTTACAATTTGGAACAGAGGTAGTTAATTCTAGTGATGGTACTTTATCGGCACTTCTTGGCGCATCTCCGGGAGCATCTACTGTAGTTTCAATAATATTGCAACTTTTGGATACAATGTTTAATAATAAAATTAATAGTGATGTGTGGAAAAATAAACTTATAGATATGATCCCGTCATATACTAAGAGTTTAAATGGTGATCTTATATTAGTAAATAAAATTAGACAATATACTTGTAATGCTTTGAAATTAAATTATATAGAAGCAATAGATCGTTAAAGCTCAATATGTTTGCTGATTTTTTTTCAATTCTATAATTCTATATAAATGTCAGTTGTTTTCGTTGCATCTGTGTGTGTTAATATGACATATTTTTATTTGTTAATAAATGGATTAATATTATCTTTAAATTGAATGTGTAATAAAATACCTGTGATGTTTAACATACGATAAAAATGTTTTTTTAGATATCGTTTATAATCATCAGGTAATTTGCTGACGTGAGTGCCATGAATAATCAGAGTCAATGGTTCATGTTGTCCGACATGAATATATTTGGGTTTAATTCTTTTACCTTGTAAAAATGGAGGTGGACATTTAGCGATTGCAGCGTGCAATGTTCGAATTAAATGTGCGGTATTGATGGTTTTTGTATAACGAGCCCGCAAGTTTGTTGCTTTGATTGTTTGAAATAATGTTTTAATTCCGTTTCCGTACAATGCCGAAATAAAATGTATTTGAGCAAAACTAATAAAATTAATTTTTTCGTATAAATTTTTTTTAATTGTATCACGCAAATCTGGAGATATCAAATCCCATTTGTTAATAACGATTATTAATGTTTTACCATTATTTAGGATAAATCGTAACAAATGTAAATCTTGGTCAGATATCCCAATATTTGCATCTCCTATGAATAATAGGATGTGCGCGGTCTTAATAATTTGAAATGTTTTTAGAATAGAAATTTGCTCCGCTACATTATCTATTCTTTTGCTTTTTTGTACGCCTGCTGTATCAATCAATATGTATTTTTGTTTGTCATATATTGTAGGCGTATGAACGCAATTTCGAGTAGTTCCTGGTGTGTTACAAGCAATCATACGAGTTTCTCCTAAAATATGATTGACAAAAGTAGATTTACCGGAATTAGGACGTCCTACAACAGCTATTGCGATAGCAGAATCTACTTTATTAAATGACGGATTAATGATGTGGTTTTGATAAATAGTGTTATTTATATTACTTTCAGGTATTTTATTTTTGTAAAAAAATATATTTTTTGAAATTAATGAAGATATATTTTCTAATAAATTATCAATTCCATGCCCATGAATCGCTGAAATAAAGATAATATTTTTTATACCAAAAGAACAATAATCCCACATCGTGGTATGTATATGATGTGGGATGTTATCAATTTTATTAATGACAACAAATATGTTTTTTTTTATTTTTTTTAGAAAATTAAAAATATCATAATTTATAGATGTTCCTACAGAGTGTCTATCCATAACAAATAATAGAATATCAGCTTCTTGCATTGCGAGAGTTGTTTGATAGGTTACATAACTTTGAATATTTTTTGTTTTTGTACTACAAAATTTATCAATACCCCCAGTATCAATAAGAATAGATTTAAATTGTTTGCATTGAAAATAACCATATTGTCGATCTCGCGTTAATCCTGGATAAGTAGATATTAAAGCATCATGTGTATGTGTTAATTTATTGAATAAAGTAGATTTACCTACATTTTTTTGCCCAATTAGCGTGATGATAGGTAGCATTATTTAATTATCCATAAATAAGTGGTTGTATATAAATAAACATACATAATATTAGTCTTAAATAACACAATAAAGTTATTTCTGTTTTGAGTAATTATTGAATGGTTAAAGTATAATTATAATCACTACAAATGCCAGCAAATAGCCCTCATTGATTGCTGAAAGATTAGATTTTTATCTTTTGCACGTATGTATAAATAAGTATAAATAGATTAATGTTTAAATAGTTTTCATCTGTATCGTCATAATTTTAATTTCATGTATATTCTTCAAATCTATTAAGATGCGTTAAATATTAATGATATTTTATTTTATAGAAAAATTCATATCATTTTTGTGATCACTTATTATCAAGTAGAATTGCATGTAATATGTAGTATATTTTTTAATCTTTCGGAAACTGCATCATGTTTTAATATTTCTTGAGTTTTTGATTGTAAATTTTTTAAAATAATCGTTTTTTCAAGAACATTCTTTTCGTTCATGATTAATATGATTTGTGGTTTATGTTTATTAGCACAATAAAATTGTTTTTTTATGTCACCTCCTCCATGATGTACCATTAATCGAAGCGATGGTAATGTTGAGCGAATATTTTCAGATAATAACATTGCGTGTTTTCGAGAATTATCTCCTATACTAATTAAATATACATCAATATATATATTTTTATTTAAAATGGTAATATTGTTAATTTCTTGCATTAATAATATTACACGTTCTAATCCTATGGAAAATCCTATCGCAGGTACTGAATACCCTCCTAATTCTTGGACTAATTCATCGTAACGACCACCAGCACAAATAGTTTTTTTTACTCCTAAACTATCAGTAACCCATTCAAAAACGGTTTTGTTATAATAATCTAAACCGCGTACTAGATACGGATTAACCCTGTACGACACTCCTAAGAGATTTAATAATTGACATAATTCGGAAAAATGAACACGTGAATCATCATCTAAGTGATCGCTTAATATAGGCGCATTAAGTAGTAATTCTTTAGTTTTAGCATTTTTGGTATCTAAGATGCGCAATGGATTAGAGTATAAACGTCGTAGAGCATTGTTGTCCAAGTTGTTTAAATTTTTTTCTAAAAAAGTTATTAATTTTTTACGATAATTTATTCTAGATGATAAAGAGCCAATTGAATTTAATTCTAAAGATAAATGATGATTAATTCCTAATTCTTTCCAACAACGAGCAGTAATTAAAATTAACTCAGCATCTATGTCGGGTCCTATTTGACCAAAAGCTTCAGCACTAAATTGATGAAATTGTCTATAGCGTCCTTTTTGAGGACGTTCATAGCGAAACATCGGACCAATATACCACAGACGTTGTTCTTGGTGATAAAACAGACCATGCTTAATACCTGCTCGAACGCATCCAGATGTTCCCTCTGGACGTAACGTTAAATTATTACCGTTACGATCAGTAAAATTATACATTTCTTTTTCTATTACATCTGTTACTTCTCCGATTGAACGTTTGAATAAATTTGTGTCTTCAATAATAGGAAATCTAATCTCCTTGTATCCGTAACTGTTTAATATAGTTATAAGTATATTTTCTATGTATTGCCATAGAATCGTATCTTTCGGCAAATAATCATGCATACCGCGGATAGATTGGATATTTTTATCATATTTAAGCATTTGTAATCTTCGATTATTTATGATATGTGATAGGGCAGTGTCGTGGGTTATTTTGATTTAATAATTTAGATTTAGCTCGAATACGACGTTCTAATTCTTCAACTATTGATATATTATCGCAGCGTTTTTGTTGTCGTATACCATCTTCATATATACCACTTTTATTACGTGCACCGGCAACACCAATGGTTGATTTTAATGCTTCTCCTGGTCCGTTAACCACACATCCAATAATAGATACATCCATAGGCGTTGTAATATCACTTACTTTTTCTTCTAACGCATTAACTACATTGATTACGTTAAATTCTTGTCGCGCACATCCTGGACAAGCTATAAAATTAATACCATGAGCACGAATTTTCAAAGCTCTTAAAATATCAAATGCCACCTTAACTTCTTCTATAGGGTCTGTAGCTAATGATATACGTATTGTATCCCCGATGCCTTCGTTTAATAAGAAACCTACAGCCATTGCAGATTTTACTGTCCCATTACGTAAAGCTCCGGCTTCAGTAAGGCCTATATGTAATGGTTGATCTATTTTTGATGCTAATGCGCGGTAGGCTTGTATTGTTATTAGCACATCAGAAGATTTAACGCTAACTTTAAATTGATGAAAGTTTAATTTATCTAAAATATCTACGTGTCTCATTGCTGATTCTAATAATACATGTTCTGTTGGATTTCCGTCATACTTTTTTTGTAAATCACGCTCAAGAGATCCAGAATTTACACCAATACGAATAGATATATTTTTATCTTGAGCACAATGCACTACAGATCGAATACGTTTATTGTTCCCGATGTTACCAGGATTGATACGCAAGCAATCTGCTCCGTACTCAGCTACTTTCAATGCAATTCGATAATCAAAATGAATATCTGCTACTAATGGAATATTAATTACTTTTCGTTTAATTATTTTGAAAGCTTCAGCCGCATCCATAGTAGGTATCGATATTCGGACAATATCTACCCCTGCTTTTTTTAGGGCGTTAATTTGAGTAACTGTTTCTACAATATTTGTAGTACGAGTATTTACCATGGATTGTACCGCAATAGGAGCGCCATCTCCAATAGGAACATTGCCAATATAAATACGTGTAGATTTTCGACGAACAATGTTCGTAATATTATTCATATAATCTCCTATATTTTCATGTTTTTAAACAATAAATATATTTGTTTAAATTTATTGATTATATCAATTAAGAGATTTAATTATATTTATAATAGGAATCATAATTTTTATAATTTTAGGATACACAGTAAATATGCGTAATTGTTATATTGCATTTATGATCCCTTTTTTTAAAAATTTTGTCTTATTAATTTTATATAGTATTAAATACAATGATATTGTTTTATAATGAGTTATATTGTAATTTTATACGGTTAATTACTTCTCCTGTTAATTGTCCGCAGGCAGCACTAATATCCGCTCCTCTTATTTTGCGTATGATGGTTATTATATTATATTTTAATAAAACTTTAAGAAATGCATGCATACGAATCTGTGAGCTACATGCATATCGTATATTCGGAATTGGGTTCCATGGGATCAAGTTAATTTTACACGGAATACCTTGAAGTTGTTTTGCTAATTGATGGGCATGCAGGACGTCGTCATTAATATTTTTTAACAATACATACTCTATTGTTACTCTACCGTGATTAGATTTAGTGTCTCTCGAATACCTACGTGCTGCTTCTAATACGCTATTAATATTGTACTTTTTATTAATTGGCATAATCTTATTTCTAATGGTATCATTTGGAGCATGTAGAGATATAGCTAACGGTACGTCAATCATATTTTTTAATTTTTCTATGCCTGGTACAATTCCGGCAGTTGAGAGCGTAACACGTCGTTTTGATAATTTAAAACCAAGGTCATCTAATATAATTCTGATCGCCGATACAACATTAACAATATTTAACAATGGCTCTCCCATACCCATAAATACTATATTGGTAATAGGAAATCTATTTTTTATTTTCATTTTTTTATTGAGATTAATAAGTTGTGCTGCTCTCCAAACTTGACCAATTATCTCTGATACATTCAGATTTCTGTTAAATCCCTGCTGCGCAGTTCCACAAAAACTACATCCTAAAGGGCATCCAATTTGTGATGAAACGCACAAAGTGGTTCTTTTATTTTCAGGAATATAAACTGTTTCGATTTGTTGTTCATCAATTTTCATAGCCCATTTGATTGTTCCATCTGAAGATAGTTGTTCTTTTATAATTATTGGAGCACGGATTTCTGCTATTTGCTTCAATTTGATTTTTAGAGACTTGCTTAAATTTGTCATGTAATTAAAATCGTCACAATAGTAATGATAGATCCATCTCATTACTTGATGAGAACGGAAAGGTTTTTCACCTAATTTATCAAAAAAAATTAGTAATTCTTCTTTGTTCATGTTAAGTAAATTAACTTTTTTTGTATACATAAAAATATATTTCTCAAGATCCATTTTTACGAAAGTTGATCAATAGCAATGCTCTATGAGCACGAGCTCAATAGCAATTGACTACATTACCACTATTTTTTCAACTTTAAATTGATCTATATTTTACGTTAATATTTTTTTGATAAACTAATTCATTAATCAAAACCGTTTTTTTGCGCAGCTAAAATGATTACTTTTATGGATAACAGGTAATGTATCCGCATGTTTTTATATATCAAAGAAATAAGAAATTTCACGTATAGCAGATTTTTTAGAATCTGATCCATGAATGGCATTTTTAGTATAATTATAACCATAATCGGATCTAATGGTACCTGCTAACGCATTCGCTGGATCAGTGGCTCCCATAATTTCTCTATTACGTTGTATCGAATTATTACCTTCCAGTATTTGTACAAATACTGGTCCAGAAATCATAAAATTTATTAAACTGTCAAAAAAATATTTTTTTTGATGTTCAAAATAAAATTCGGAAGCTTGTATATATGTTAATTGTAATAGTTTAGCTCCCACAATAATAAGACCAGCAGCCTCGAATCTACTAATTATAGATCCGATTATGTTTTTAGCAACGGCATCTGGTTTTATGATTGACAGCGTATTTTCTTTACAAACCATAAAAACTCCTATTAGTCTTTATTAATATAATTGTATAGGAAATAAATATAAAAACAATAATTATTACAGATAATATTGTTTATATTATTTAATGCTTTTGAAATCTACAACGATTCAAAAACTACAAATTAAACTCAGAATAAACACAAAACAGACAAGTAGAAATATCCATATTTGTATTTTATTGTGAAATAAAATATTTTTATCGATCTTAATTATATGATCCGAGTGTTGATTGATAATAAAATCCTTACCGTTTACGAATAACATTAATGCAATATCTTAAATTTTTAACATTAAAACAAATACGTAAAAATGGTTACATAGAAATTAATTATGTGGAAAACTTAATAATAAAAATATTAAAAAATAAGAGATGAAACCTAATCTACAAAAAAATATTCTTTTTAATAATTATTTTTTATTTATTATTTCGAATGATATTAATAAAATTTCTTGGATTTTTTTATAGATATACTGATTATCGTCATAAACTTCATATATGAAAAATAAATTAATTTATTTTTTATTGTAAAATTATAATAAATGTATCATAGCATTTAATTTCATAACAGTAGCAGCTATATGATGGATAGCGTACTCTATTTCTTCTTCAGTTGTGAAACGCCCTAGAGAAAATCTGATTGAATTATATGCTAGTTCATTATTTCTTCCTAAAGCCTGCAATACATGTGATGGATTTAAAGTGCCAGAGGTACAAGCAGATCCAGAAGATAATGCAAAATCTTTTAATGCTATAATTAGTGTTTCGCCGTCAATATTACTAAAACTAATATTCAACAATGTGCCTATACTATACTCTAAATCGCCATTAATTAATACTCCTTCAATTTGTTGTAATCCTTGCCATAGACGATCTCTCATTTTTTTTAAATAAATCATTTCTGTCGTCATTGTTTCTCTAGCTAAACGATATGCTTCAGCCATACCAACTATTTGATGGACTGGCAATGTACCAGAACGCATACCGTATTCATGTCCTCCTCCATGCATTTGAGCAGTAATATGGAGTTTTGGATACCTATGTTGTCGTATGTACAAACCACCTATACCTTTCGGGCCATATAGTTTATGGCCGTTGAAAGACATTAAATCCACCGGTAAATCAGATAGATCAATATGTAATTTACCAACGCTTTGGGTTGCGTCTACATGAAATATTATGTCATGTAGACGACATAATTCACCAATTTTTTTGATGTCTTGGATTACACCGATTTCATTATTTACATGCATAATAGATAATAAAATTGTATCATCACGTAGTGCGTTACTAATTTGTTCGAAAGCGATTAAACCATTGGGTTGTGGAGTTATACGGGTAATTTCAAACCCTTTATTCTCAAGATATTGACAAGTATCTAAAACTGATTTGTGTTCCGTCATGCTGGTAATAATATGCTTTCCTTTTTTGCGATAAGATTGAGCTATTCCTTTAATAGCTAAATTTACTGATTCAGTAGCTCCTGAAGTAAAAATGATTTCACGTGATTCAGCACCTATCAACTGAGCAATTTGTTTACGCGCTAAATCTATCGCTTCCTCTGCTTTCCATCCATAATAATGAGAACGAGAAGACGGGTTACCAAATATTCCGTCTAGGGTAAAATATTGTATCATTTTTTCTACTACTCTGGGATCTACGGGAGTAGTAGCAGCATAGTCAAAATATATTGGTAACTTCATCTAACATACTCCAAAAATCAAAAACTTATTTTGATGTATAAAATATAAAAATTATAAAATCAGCGCTATTTGTATAATATATTAAATTAAATGCTCTAAAATATATTTATTCTTAGGATTGATTTATATTTTACGTCAAAACATTCATTTTATATGATATTATTATTTGTTACTATATAAAATATTGAAACCTATTTTATATTTTTATCTCTGTAAACGTTTAATTGAGGTTATATAAATACATGTTAACGATACATCATATTTATAATATATGCTGTAAGCAGTGTATATTAAATCGATAGTAAAGCGTTATTTCAATTATGTACAATACTTTTCGTATGTAATGTTGTAATAAAAATTTGACCATAACAAATGATTGTAAGTATTGGTATTATTTGTAGTAATAAAAATTAACTATTTATAAAAAAATATTTTTAGTGAAAATAATGCAGTTTTTTTTAAAAAATATATTAAATAATAGTGGATTGTTATATTGTGTATCACTGTTTATCAACATGTCCATACAAAATACTTTTTTAATTAATTTTTAAAGAATTCGATCTTTCATTGTAATGCAATTTATTATTTTCACAGAAATAATAAATCTATGAACGGATCTGTATCGTATATCCTACATATATTTGTAATGAAAATGAATGTTTTATTTATAACATGAGATTGAAGGTATTTTTAGTGATTATGTATGTTAAGAACACATGTATTACGTGGTGAGTTCAATTATAATACAATATCTGTGTTATTTAAAAAAATATAGTTTTATAATATGTGGGCAGGTTTTGATATGTTCTATTTTTCATTTAATGAGAATTACTGGATGAATACTTTATGCATCCGATGCTTAATATTGCTATTCAAGCTATAAGAAGGGCGGGGAACTTTGTCGTTAAACAATATGAATTGTTTGATAAAAATAGTGTACAGTCAAATCATATAAATAATCTTATTTCTAAAATCAATAAAGAGTCATATTACATTATTACGGCAATTATTCGAAAATTTTATCCGCTACATACTGTTATTAATACATGGAATGCCCGTGATATTAATGATGTGAGTTGCAAAGAAAGCGTTTTCTGGATAATTGGAGCTATAGATAATGATATTAATTTTATTAAGCAGTTTCCTTTTTTTGCTTTATCTATTTCCGTATTTATTAAAGGCCATATCGAAATAGGAGTAATATATGATCCTATACATAATGAGTTATTTAGTGCTTGCCGTGGAAAAGGAGCTCATCTTAATGGTTATCGGATTCGTGTGGGTACTGCTAAAAGTTTACATAGGGCTATTATTGCTATATCTTGTTCTTATGAACAGCAACATATGACTATTAATCTACTAAGTAAGTTTAGTAATAAATGCGCATATTTTCGTTATACTGGATCAACTATTTTAGATTTAGCCTATGTTGCTGTTGGACGTGTAGATGGGTGTGTTTCTATTTTTTTTAAAAAAAATAACTACACTAATAAATTAGCTAGTGGTTTTTTAATAATTCGTGAATCGGGAGGTTTAATTATAGATTTTACCGGAACCGACAATTATTTACTGTCTGGAAATATAATTGCGGGTAATGTGAGAATAATCCGGACTATTTTATCAATTATACAAATTATTTAAATATCTGCCTCAATAAGATATTAATAAGTTTCTGTATCTCGAAAGAACAAATTTGTATTTTTCTATTCTAGATATAATTTATTACAGTAATATTATTTTAATAACTTTTATTATTATATATGGGATACTGAGAACAAATACGTAAAACTTTGGTTTTTATGGAAAAAATAATTTCATTGTTATCGATATGATTTAATATATCACAGATCCAATGAGATAGTTTTCGTACATCGTTTTCATTAAAATTACGTCTAGTTATTGCTGGCGTACCAATACGTATACCAGAGGTAATAAAAGGACTTCTAAAATCATTTGGTATGCTATTTTTATTAACAATAATATTAGCTCGTTCTAAAGCTGTACTGGCATCTTTCCCAGTGATATTTTTATTTCTTAAATCTAATAAAAAAAGATGATTATGAGTCATTCCAGAGATAATCTGGAATTCGCGTAATGTAAATTCTTTAACCATTATCTTAGCATTTTGAACAATTTTTTGTTGATATACCTTAAAAGATGGATCCATGGCTTCTTTTAAAGCAATTGCTTTAGCTGCAATAACATGCATCAAAGGACCTCCTTGAGAACCAGGAAAAACTGAAGCATCTAATTTCTTGTATAATACATCATTACCTCCGCTAGCTAAAATTAAACCACCTCTGGGTCCTGCTAATGTTTTATGAGTAGTAGCAGTCACTACATGTGCGTGTGGTAACGGATTTGGATATACACCCGCAGCAACTAATCCTGCAATATGAGCCATGTCAATAAATAGATATGCTTGAACAGCATCTGCAATCTGGCGCATTTTAGACCAATTTATAATACCAGAATACGCAGAAAACCCCCCTACGATCATTTTCGGTTGATGTTTTACAGCTAAATGATATATTTTTTCATAATTAATACAACCATTTTCGTCAACCCCATAAAATACAGCATTATATAATTTTCCTGAAAAGTTTACTTGTGAGCCATGCGTTAAATGTCCTCCATGATTTAGATGCATACTTAAAATTGTATCACCGGGGTGTAGTAAGGCATTATAAACAGAAAAATTAGCTTGTGATCCAGAATGTGGTTGTATATTTGCATAGTCTGCAGAAAATAATTTTTTTGCACGATTAATACCTAATTGTTCAATCATGTCAACATATTCGCATCCACCATAATAACGTTTACCTGGATAGCCTTCAGCGTATTTATTAGTAAGTTGAGAGCCTTGTACTTTCATAACTTGAGGGCTAACATAATTTTCAGATGCTATTAATTCAATGTGTTCCTCTTGTCTAATAGTTTCTTGTTGTATTATTTTCCACAATTCAATATCATAATTTGTACATATGGACATATATAACCTCTTATCTTATCTAAATAAAAAAATATATTGTATACGTAAAAATACATCAATCTATTTTAATTGAAATGAAGCAATAATTACTTTTAATAACAATTTTATTAATGATATATAAAATATAAAAATATAAATATGAGTATATTACATTTATTTTAATGAAATTAACACTTACTTGTTAAGTAAGATATGGTCTATATCTTTTTTTGTTACGATATTCTCCTATAGGTTTTTATGTGTAGTTTAAACAAATATAAGGTTGGTTTATATTATCAATTTTATTGATATTCTTTGATGATATCAGGTTTGACGTTGACGTTTAAAAAATTTATTCAATTGATAAGCACATTCTTTCTCTAATACCCCAGTTGTTAAAAATACATGATGATTATTCATTGGATGGTGGAGTGTATTTTTTAGCCATGATCTTTGTCCCGTTTTACTGTTTTTAGCACCACAAACTAATCGATAAACACGAGCATGAATTATCGCGCCAATACACATCATACATGGTTCCAGAGTAACATAAAGAGTAGTACCTAATAATCGATAATTGCCCAAAATTTTCCCCCCTGTACGTAATGCTACAATTTCTGCATGAGCACTTGGATCATGGCATATAATAGAAGAATTCCAACCGTAACTTATAAGTTTACCATTTTGAATTAAAACAGCTCCTACTGATATTTCTCCAATAATTTCAGCATGGGCAGCTAATGCAATAGCATGGCGCATCCATATCGTATCTACATCTTCTATTTCATACATTCAGATTGTAAAATAAAAAAAATATTACACCACACAATTAATAAAATCATTCTGAAATGCATATTGAGATACTCATTCTGTGTTACGACAAAACATAAAAATAATTTTTTTAATTACAAGATCATTAATATTGATATCTTATTTTTTATCGTTCCAATATAACAAACGCACATGCATACGAATTGGTATCAGATAAAGTAATATGCATTTTTTTTAATGATAATTTATTAGCTAATAGAGCTGTACATGAGAATAAATGTAGCATTGGTTTTCCTAGTTTATCGTTAAATATTTCAATTTGATTAAATGTTACTCCTTGGCTTATTCCAGTGCCAAATGCTTTAGCTACCGCTTCTTTTGCAGCGAAACGTTTTGCTAAGAAATGCACAGGATGCTTTTTATTTTTATATATTTTCCATTCTGATTTACTAAGTATACGTGTAGCTAACTTATCTCCGCTATGTGTTATTATTTTTTTTATTTTCCTAATATCAACGATATCTATGCCGATTCCGTGAATCACTATTAACCTCTTCTTGAGTCTTGTATTAATTTCTTCATATCTTGAATAGCTTTAGATAATCCACAAAATATTGATCGGCTAATTATAGAATGTCCTATATTTAATTCTTGTATTCCTGGTAACATCGCAATAGGTCGTACGTTATAATAATTAAGACCATGTCCAGCATTAACTTTTAAACCATTATTTACAGCATATTGCACACTTTTTTTAATACGTTTATATTCTAAGTTTTGAGTTGTTGCATCTGTAGCATGAGAATACATTCCGGTATGTAGTTCTATATAAGGAGCACCTATATTATATGCAACACTAATTTGTTGTTCATTAGGATCAATAAATAATGAAACTCTAATTCCAGCTTCAGTAAGTTTAAATATTATATCTTGTAATTTATTTGCTTTATTAATTACATCTAAACCACCTTCAGTTGTAAGTTCTTGACGCTTTTCAGGTACTAAACAACAACAATGTGGTTTTAATGTACATGCGATATTAATCATTTCATCTGTTGCTGCTATTTCTAAGTTCATAGATGTTTGTATAGTTTTACGTAACATTTCGACATCTCGATCGGTAATGTGACGACGATCTTCTCTTAAATGTATAGTAATACTATCTGCTCCTGACTGTTCTGCAATGAATGCAGCATATATAGGATCAGGATATATAGTATTTCTTGCATTACGTAATGTTGCAATATGATCAATATTTACACCTAATAATAAATTTGACATTATATGTATGCCTTAAATATAGTTATTTGATAGTTATCGAATATAAATATAAATTATATATATTTCTTTTTAAATGTATTTTTTGTTGTTTCTATTTAATTTAAATTACATTATGCCGTACTGTTGATCTATTAAAATATAATGTTGATAACAAATAGTTATTTCTAGTTCAAAATTACAATTTTTACATATAATTCTTTAATGGTTGAATGGACTATGCGAAGATATATAAATTTCATTTTATAAGAATATACTATTATACGATGTAGATTTTTATTCATATAAATATTATTGATATTAAACTTCCACAGAATACTGAAAATATTGATATTGTCAGCTTTGAAATTATTTGTGTCGATTCAAATAATATGAATATAGCAGTATTGAAATTACAACAAAATAAAAATATCTCTATAAAATAGATCGACAAAGAACGTTTGTTTATATATGTGTAATATATAATTAGACTTAACAATTCTTTTGAGATGATTTTTGTTCAAAAATGTAATTAATGAAATAAATTAATTAATTTGATTTTTGAATTTGTGAAGTTATTGTTTTAAAATAGTAAACATACCTGTTAACAATTGTATACTTATTTATTGAATAAGCTTAATAACATGAGGGGATTTTGTTTAAGATCTTAATATATTACGCGATTTTCGATCAATGATCACGTGATCAGATCATATGTTTTGGTTATGTTCTTCTCTAGTATTTCTAAAACTTTTTTTGCTGCATTTTGTTCAGCTCTACGCCGACTAGAACCGCATCCAATAATCGGTTGTGTTAATTCACTAACTTGACAATTTATCGTAAATATTTGATTGTGCGCCTCTCCAATTATTTGATTAATCCAATATACAGGTAACGGCAAACGACGATGTTGCATATATTCTTGCAGACGAGTTTTTGGATCTTTTTGTTTATCATAAGCATAAGGATCCATGTGATCTATACGAATTTTATACCAATTAATAATTAATATTTCAATAGTTTGAATATTACTATCTAAAAATATACCGCCTATCAACGCTTCTATTGTATTAGCTAAAATGGATTCACGTTGATATCCCCCGCTTTTTAGTTCTCCTTGTCCTAATTGTAGATAATCTCCTAAATTAAATTCTCGTGCTAGTGTTGCTAATGTATTTTCGCGTACCAAATTTGCACGCATTCTACTCATATCTCCTTCGCTAATATGAGGAAACCTATGATATAATAGGTTAGCTATTACATAGTTTAATATAGCGTCGCCCAAAAATTCTAGTCTTTCATTGTGTCGATTGCTAGAACTTCTATGAGTTAGTGCTTGTAATAATAAGTCATATCGATTAAAAATATAACCAAGTTTTTCTTGCAATGTATTAACTAACATAATATTTATGGGTTGTATATTCTTACAATGTTAATGGAAAAAAATTTTTTATAATCAATTTTAACCAGATTAATTACAAAAAATGTAATACAATAATTCTAATCTATGATTAGAGAATATAAACATCTTATTGTATATTACCAATTCTATGGAATTGGATACTAATTGGCCATATCCCTTCTTGTTGTTTTTTGATATTCATCCAAATTATTATTGCTTTTCCTATTATATTGCGTTCAGGAACAAATCCCCAATAACGACTATCTGCGCTGTTATCCCTATTATCTCCCATTACAAAATACTCACCTGCGGGCACTAACCACTCAGATATTAAGTGTTTTGTATGTTGATCATACATTTTTATTAAGTTTTGATCACCAGGTGGTATCATTGTTAAGATATTGTGTTCTATTCCACTGAATGATTCTGTGGTTTGAATAAGTCGAATTCCATGAGGACCTTTTTGATGCGGTCCTATTTGAATAAATGAAGAATTAACCTTTCCGTCTACGTCATTATCAAATACTTGAATAAAATTACTAGGAACAACATTGCTATAAACAATGGGTAATGGTTGTATGCATGCAGCATTATTAACATAATTCGCATATATTATTAATTGTTTAGTAATAATGTTATAGATTACTTTGTCTCCTGGCTCTCCAATTACTCGTTTAATATAGTTTAGTTCGGTATTTTTAGGATACTTAAATACTATTATATCTCCGCGTTTTGGATATCCAGTATTAATTAATGTTTTTTGAGTAATAGGATTTTTAATGCCATATATGAATTTTTTTACTAAAATAAAATCTCCTATTAACAAAGTAGGCATCATGGATCCAGAAGGTATTCGGAATGGTTCAAAAACAAATGATCGTATTATAAATACTAATAATAATATCGGAAAAATTGAGGACATAAATTCAGAAATTATTGAACAATATGAAATTATCAATGAATAAGCATTTTTTGATTGTTGATAAGTATTGGTTGATTTTTGAAGGAATATTTTTTTATGTTGATCACGATTATACATTAATGTATATAATTTTTTTATACTCCAGAAAATACCTGATATTCCCGTAATAATTACTAAGATTAAAGAAAATGCGTTAATCATATAAATAAAATCCTTTAGTTATTTTTTATTGTTATTGACATCAAAGATTGCTAGAAATACGGTATGTGGTAAATTAACATTGCCTATTTGTTTCATGCGTTTTTTTCCTTCTTTTTGATTATATAACAATTTTTTCTTTCGAGTTACATCGCCTCCATGACATTTTGCTAAAACATTTTTCCGCAGTTGTTTTACAATATCACGTGATATTATTCTCTTACCAATAGTTGCTTGAATCACAATATCGAATTGTTGTCTTGGGATTAATTTTTGTAATTTATTAACTAATAGACGGCCATGATATATAGATTGTTCTTGATTCGTAATTACCGTTAATGCATCAATACGTTTTTTATTAATTAATATTTCTATGCATACTATATTCGATATCTGAAAACGAATGAATTTATATTCAAATGAAGCATATCCATGAGATGCTGATTTTATTTGATCAAAAAAATTCAATATTATTTCAGACATAGGCAATTCGTAAGTTAATGTAATTTGAGCACCATGATATATTATGTCAATTTGAGTACCTCTTTTTTTAATGCATAAAGAAATAATCTCTCCAAGATACTTTTTTGGAAGCAATATGTTACATAAAACAATAGGTTCACGTATTTCTTTAATTCTAGTTAAAGAAAGCAATTTTGATGGACTATCTACATACATTATTCGATTGTCAATGGTTAATATTTCATATATTACCATTGGAGCTGTAACAAGTAAATCAAGTGAATATTCACGTCTTAATCTTTCCTGGATTATATCTAAATGTAACAATCCAAGAAACCCACAACGAAATCCTAAACCTAAAAATTCTGATCTTTCTGGCTCATAAAATAGAGAAGAATCATTTAAACTAAGTTTGTATAAAGCGTCACGAAAGATTTTTTGATTTTTAGAACCTATAGGAAATAATCCCGCATAAACATAAGGTTGAAGTTTTTTAAAACCATGACATGCTTTTTTTGCGGGACGAGTTGACAGAGTGAATGTATCTCCTACAGGGGTTTTTATGATATTTTTGTTAGCACAGACTAACCAACCTACTTCTCCACAATCTAATATTTCTCGTTTTACTTGTTTTGGAGTGAAGATACCTATTTGATCAACAGTATATTTTTGCCCTGTATTCATTGATTTCAATACATCACCTTTATATAATTTGCCATTTTTAATACATATTAACGATACAACACCTAAATATTTATTAAACCAAGAATCTATAATTAGTGCTTGCAGAGGAGCGCATGGATCTCCTTGAGGATGAGGAATATCATGAATTAAACACTCTATTAATTCTGGTATGCCAGAACCAGTTTTAGCTGAACATTGTATTGCATTATTTACGTCGATACCAATGATGTTTTTAATTTCTTGAGATACTCGATTAGGATCTGCTGTTGATAAATCAATTTTATTTAATGCCACAATAATTTTTAAATTCATTTCTTTAGCAATTCGATAATTGGCCACAGTTTGCGCTTCTACTCCTTGAGTAACGTCTACTATTAATAAGGCACCTTCACATGCTGCTAAAGATCGAGAAACTTCATAAGAAAAATCAACATGACCAGGCGTGTCAATAAGATTCAGTTGATAAGGCTGGCCGTTTTTAGACGTATAATTGAGTGTCACATTTTGTGATTTTATAGTAATACCACGTTCTCTTTCTAACTCCATGGAATCTAATACTTGGGATGTCATTTCGCGTTCGTTTAATCCACCGCAAGTCTGAATCAACCGATCAGATAATGTTGATTTTCCGTGATCAATATGCGCAATAATAGAAAAATTACGTATATATTTTATCATGATTAATATTAGTCGAATGCAAACAAAATAAATATAGTTAGTATAAAAATAGCGATTAATTAGTGTAATAATAAGATATTATAGATGTATATGAAAATGATTGTATAAGAATATTTACGATGTTTTGAAAAATTATTCGCAAGTATGTGCAGTTACCTATTCAGACATTGGATATACTTCATTATTAGACTATATAATATAGTATGGTAAAAAATTTATTATAATTTTCGATATTAACTGTTTATTATAATTTTTAGTGCTAAAATTAAAAAATTACAAATAAATTATATGTATTTAAATACGTAAATTTTTTAGTGATAAATGAAAAACATCAATGATAAGCGAAAATTTTATTTGTACGATTACATAATAATAATACGGAAATAGACTATGTCTCAAGAATTAACTTGGCAGTGTTTGTTATCAAAAGAAAAAACATTGCCGTACTTTCAGAATATATTGTTTACCATAGAGGAACGTAAAAAAAAAGGTATTACGATTTATCCTAAAAAAAAGGATGTTTTTAACGCATTTCGTTTTACTAGTTTTGAATCTATAAAAGTTGTTATCATAGGTCAGGATCCTTATCACGGACCTAATCAAGCACATGGATTTGCCTTTTCTGTATTGCCTGGTGTTTTGCCTCCTCCCTCTTTAAGGAATATTTATAAAGAGCTTGTATCTGATATGCCCAATTTTATAATACCAGAACACGGTTGTTTGCAGAGTTGGGCGCAAGAAGGGGTGTTACTGCTTAATAGTATTTTAACTGTTGAGGAAGGAAGAAGTTGTTCTCATGCTGATATTGGATGGGAACGATTTACAGACAAAATAATATGTATGCTGAACACGTATAAGGAAAAAATTATATTTTTACTATGGGGAAAGTATGCTCAAAAAAAAGGTAACATCATTAACCATAAAAAACATTATGTTTTAACTGCGTCACATCCTTCACCTATATCAGCTCGACGTGGATTTTTAGGATGTCATCATTTTTATAAGGTTAATATATTATTAATGCAACAAAATAAACAGATTATTAATTGGCAACCTAAAATAGTTAACTAAAAACTAATATAAGTTAAAAATATGTTATGGAAGATAACTTCTTTTCATGTAAATTTAGTTGTTTTATCTTTTGTACTTTTGATATCATTGTTGATTTATTGTAATAAATCAACAATGATATATTAATAATTTATAATATTTTTAAAAAAAATCTGTATATTTAATGAATTCAATTATTAAATTTTAATTTAAATTAATTGAATAAATATAATTATATTATTTATGGAAAATTTTATGTGAAGTATGATCATATTAATTAGATAAAAAAAATACAACACGTTGTTATTTCATGAAAAGGTACATGAAACTTGTAAATATACAATGAGTACTGTTTTTTATTTATAACATTTTAAAAAACATAATAGTCCGTCATTTGGATTGTGATACTGTGACCATAGCAGGTCGAATTAATCTTCCATTCAAAATGTATCCTTTTTGAATCATTGTTAATACTTGATTTGGTTTATGGTCTTCAGATTCTATTATAGATATTGCTTGATGTATTTCAGGATTAAATGGCACGTTAATTTCATATATAGATTTTAATCCAAACTTGTGCACAGTGTCTAAAAAAGATTTTAATGTTAATTCAATACCTTCTATTATAGCAGATAATAAAGTATTAGAATTATCTGAAATATTCATTGTACGTTCTAAATTATCAATTACTGGTAATAATTCAAAGATAAATCGTTCTAATCCAAATTTGTGGATTTTTTCTATTTCTTGGGTGTTACGCCGACGGATGTTTTCTATTTCAGCTGTAAGACGTAATACCGTATTACGTTCGTGTTCTTGAAGTTGTGCTAATTTTATTTGTAATTTAATGATTTGATCATTTTTAGGATCAATAACATTATCTACTGTCGAAACAGATTCTAACAGTTCCTCTTTTTCTATTTTTTCATTCTGTAATGTACTTTCATCGATATTGTTTTTTACATTATCATCTATCATGAATTTTCTCCTCCGTTTACTGATTATATGTTTTATAATTCAGTTATTATAAGGATGAATAACAGGTATTCAAGACATCAATTTATTATGAATAAAGTTATAACAAAAACAGAAAGGATTCAATAATAATATGACTTCTTCTATTTTTCGTACTATTGGTATTATCGGGTATTCTCGTTATCCGAAAGCTGTACATACATATGATATTTTATATCATTGGTTATATAGTAAAGGGATTACAGTCATCATCGAACATCATGCTGCTAGTTTATTAAATGTACAAAAAGCAGTTGTAGGTGATTTAAATGATATAGGAAATTACGCAGATTTAGCTATAGTTATAGGTGGAGATGGCAATATGTTAAGAGCTGCGAATATTCTAGCACAGCACGATATTAAAGTTATTGGGATCAATCGTGGAACTCTTGGTTTTCTTACTGATTTAGATCCCAATTCAGCACTAGTGGAGTTATCTGATGTTTTATCAGGTCATTTTATTAACGAAAAACGTTTTTTATTAGATGTAACAGTACAACGCTATAATAATCTAATCAGATTAGGTAGTGCTATTAATGAAGTTATTTTACATACAAATACAATTAGACATATGATTGAATTTGAGTTATATATTGATGATGATTTTATTTTTTCACAGAGATCTGATGGTTTAATTATTTCTACTCCAACTGGATCAACCGCATATGCTTTATCTGCTGGAGGACCTATTCTTAGTCCTACAGTAGATGCTATTTTATTAGTACCAATATGCCCTCATACTTTGTCATCTCGGCCAGTTGTGATTAATAGTAAAAGTATGATTTGCCTGAAATTTTCTAAAATAACATCTGAATTGAAAATAGGTTATGATAATCACACTCCTGTTTTAGTATGCAAAGAAGAAGAAATCTTTATTCAACGTAGTAATCATTATCTTGATTTGATTCATCCTAATAATTATAACTATTTTAAGACGTTAAATATTAAGCTTGGTTGGTCACAAAATATTGCTGAAATGAAAAAATAATATCGTATTGGTAATTACAACAAAAAGATCATAGGTGTAATTAAACAATAATTGTATGAGTATATATTTTATATTGTATTTGAAAAATAGATTGATCAGAAAATTATGTATTTGAAAGTATTTTTTAGAATGTTACATACCAGTATTTTTTTTACAATGCTGGTATGTAGCGTGAGTTGTACTATGCTGCAATATATGCCTCGATCTTCTGATATTCAACAAGGCAATTATTTAAATGAATATGATATTAAAAAGATTCGTCTTGGAATGACAAAACTGGAAATATCTTCTAATATCGGAGATCCGACATTAGAAGGTTTTTTAAACCCAAATATATGGTATTATATTTTTTATTATCGTAGTGGCAATAAAATATCGGAGCATCAAATTTTAATGTTAAAATTTGATGCTCATGATACTTTGGTAACTATGAACAAAAGATAATAATACCCCTACGTGTTTTTATGTTATAACGCGTGATATGTACCGTATATTATATGAGCTCTGGAAATGAATGCTGTAATTATGTTTTTATATTTAGTTTTAAAAATATGATTAAAAATTTTTTCGATAAATATTGATTTAAATTCATAATGAGAAAAATATTCAATTCTACTGACAGCAGAAGTAATAGGAATAAATTCCCAATATCCATAAAATGATTTGAATGGTCCTCTTACTAAAAGCATTGAGATACTTTTATTGTTTATAAAAAAATTATGAGTAACCAATGACCTAACGATTCCATTAGAAACTATATTCATTTCAGCAATTAATTCGTTATTATTTTGTTCTAAAATTTTACTTACATTGCATCCAGGAAGAAATTTAGTATAAGAGTTAATATCATTTACCAAATTAAACATTTGCTCTACACTATACGGTACTGAGACAAAATATTTGATGTAAGCCATATCAATCCTGTTTTGAATGGGTTTGAATATTACATGCATATTAATATAATGGTTTTTAGTAATAAAAAAATAATATTTTAAAAAAAATTATTATGAATCAGTTAATTTTAAAGAAAATTACGCAAAATAAACATGCATATCATGAATATTTTATTGAAAAAAAAATTGAATCTGGAATTTCATTATTAGGATGGGAAGTAAAATCTGCGCGTTCTAATATGGTAACTATTAATAATAGTTACGTATCTTTTTATAACAAGGAAGCGTATATTTGTAATTCTATATTTCAATCAAATGTAACTCAACTTTATAATGAAACTCACAATTCCGTTCGTGTGCGTAAGTTGTTATTAAAAAAAAATGAATTATCATTTTTAATGGAAAAAATTAATCAAAAAGGTTATACTGCAATTATTTTGGATTTGTATTGGAAAAATTCTTGGATTAAAGTGAACATCGGAATTGCTAAAGGTAAGAAAAAATACGACAAAAGAAATATAATACATATGCATAAATGGAAGAAAGAAAAAATACGTATCTTAAAATATATGAAATAATAATTGTTTTGCATATATAATATTTCGATGATATAATCGCTTTCAATGTTAGAATGGGGCTGATTTTGGATTCGACGGAGTATCTTATTATTTAAAGTGCATGCCGAGGTGAGGCAGGCCTCGTAAAAAGCCTCAAAAAATAAATGCAAATAATACTACATATAAAGAATCTGTTGCTTTAGCAGCTTAAATCAGATTAAACTTCTGAAGATTCCCTCTCATTTCAATATTTACTCTTAGATATTAAAATAAATAGAGAGGTCATATAAATAAGAGTGCGCGTAAATGCTTGCTTTTGGCTGAGCGTTAAGTAACTAAAAAGTTAGTTGGTTAGTGATTGGTCTTGATATATCTACACCAATTAAATGTAATTCAAGACCTAAGCATGTAGGTTACTAAGAATAAAAAGAATTCTGGACGCGGGTTCGAGTCCCGCCAGCTCCACCATGATTTAAAGATCAAATAAAATAGAAAATAGAAAAAAATTGAATGATGCAGGATGATGAAATTTACAGGGGTTTTTATGTTTTGGAATGGTTTGAAGTTTTGGTTATAGCTTATTTATTAGATCAATAAAAATTCTATTTTATTTGATCACCACTCAAAAATTTCTCTAATGAGATCATGTTTATTTCTCGTTTATTCTTTTTCATAAAAGAAAAGATTTTTTCATAAAAGAATTTTATTCAATACAAGAATATCTATTGTATGCAATTAAAAAGTTTTAAAGAATGAAGAATAAAATATTATGGATTATTTATATTTATTTATTGCTATTCTTTCCGAGGTTATTGCTACCTCTTACTTAAAAGCATCTGAAGGATTTAGTAAATTATATCCTGCTATTGTAGTAGTAATTGGTTATACACTCTCTTTTGTATTGTTATCTCTAGTATTGCAAACAATACCGATGGGTATTGCATATTCCTGTTGGGCTGGACTTGGCATTGTGTTTATTACTGCAGCAGGATATGTATTTTATGATCAAAAATTGGATAGTTTAGCTGTTATTGGTATTGCTTTAATTATTATTGGTGTTGTATTAATTAATATGTTTTCTAACACGATAGAACACTAATTTTTTTTAAAGAAGTAATTTACTAATTTATTGTGTTTTTGAAGATATGTATAGGATATTTTTCAGGTATATTTATTATGTTTAATAATGTTTAATTATAAATAGCGTATTTAACTTATTTATTGTTTGTAATACATACGATATACTTCATATATAGTTTTCTATTGAAATTTATTACGGTTTACTATTATTTTATAATTGATTTATTTAAGAAATATTATGGTGTACTGTATTATTAAAGTTTTCATCTAGATGAAGTATGTATTTAATGTGTATATTGTGAATAATAAAATATTAGCATCATTCGTAATAATTCAGTTTTTATAAAAAGGATTTTTAAAAAATTTTAGATATTATGGCATTCACTTTCTTTCTATGCGCATATGATATTCGAGTTGATTTATTGAATTATTCGTATTATGTATGATTATTATATTTTGTAATGTATCTTCTAAAATTAAGACAAGATATTTTTATTTGTTATGATAAAAAAAAGAAAATATAATGAATTGAATAAATATGATGATCATCAAAGATTTCTTAGAGAATTGCCTAAAATTATTCAAAAAGTAGATTATTTTAAGATTTTATTCAGCCCTAAAGAATTTAGAACCGCATTATTGCATGCTATTTCTAGGGCAAACAATCATATTTGTTTAGTTACATTGTATCTAGATGATGATCAAGGTGGTAAAAAAATTATCGATGCTTTACTTCATGTTAAAAAACTTCGTCCTCAAATTAAAATTAGAATTTTAGTGGATTGGCATCGTGCACGAAGAGTCCGTATCGGTTCTTCTAAAAAATATACAAATATTGATTGGTATACAGATATTATAAAACAGTATCCTAACACTGAGATTGCAATATGCGGAATACCAATCCATGTAAATGAAGCTTTAGGAGTCCTTCATTTAAAAGGATTTATTATCGACGATCAGATATTGTATAGTGGTGCTAATTTAAATGATGAGTATTTACATATAAATACTAAATATAGATACGATCGATATCATATAATACGTAATCCGCAATTATCTGATGTTATGTTGAATTATATTGATAGAGAATTATTGTCTGCAAAAGTGACTAACAATTTGGGATATGGAAATTCTTTAAAAAAACTAAAAAACAGTAAGAATAATATTCGTTTGTTGCGTCGTAATTTACGAAGAGTTTGTTATCGTTATCAAGGTAACGCTACATTTAATGAATTAGCAATTTCACCATTAGTTGGTTTAGGTAAAAATAGTGCTCTTAATAAAACTATTTATCATTTAATTTATTCTGCAAGAAATCAAGTTGTATTGTGTACACCTTATTTTAATATGCCTACTGTATTAATACGTGCCTTGATTTCTTTGTTACGTCAAGGAATAAATATAGAAATTATTGTGGGAGATAAAATTGCTAATGATTTCTATGTGCCTGTACATCAGCCATTCACACTAATTAGTACTTTACCATATTTATATGAATTAAATTTACGTTATTTTTTAAAAAAGTTGCAAAAATATGTTGATAATAAACGATTATTAGTACGGATGTGGAAAGAAGGTAATAACGGGTATCATGTTAAGGGTATTTGGGTAGATGATGAATGGCAGTTGATTACTGGAAATAATTTAAATCCTAGATCTGTAAGATTTGATTTAGAGAATGCTTTACTTGTTCATGACCCATGTAAATTGTTATTTCATCAAAGAAATAAAGAATTAAATATGATTCGTATGCATACGAGTTATATAGCGCATTATACATCATTACAACATATATCTGATTATCCTACAAAAATAGGACAATTACTTTATAGAATACATAAAATTAGATTTGATCGACTAATTAATCGTATTTTATAAAAATTAAATGTAACTTGCGTATTCTGTTTTCTCTATTTTGTATTGCAATCGTTAATTGTTTGGAAATTTCAGGATTGCGAAGTTAAGCTCTCACGGGCCATTAGTATCGGTTAGCTTAACGCTTCACAGCGCTTACACATCCGACCTATCAACGTCATCGTCTTTAACGTCCCTTCAGGAGGATTTTAACCCTCAGGGAAGACTCATCTTGAGGCAAGTTTCCCGCTTAGATGCTTTCAGCGGTTATCTTTTCCGCACATAGCTACCGGGCAATGCCATTGGCATGACAACCCGAACACCAGTGGTGCGTCCACTCCGGTCCTCTCGTACTAGGAGCAGCCCCTCTCAATCTTCCAACGCCCACGGCAGATAGGGACCGAACTGTCTCACGACGTTCTAAACCCAGCTCGCGTACCACTTTAAATGGCGAACAGCCATACCCTTGGGACCTACTGCAGCCCCAGGATGTGATGAGCCGACATCGAGGTGCCAAACACCGCCGTCGATATGAACTCTTGGGCGGTATTAGCCTGTTATCCCCGGAGTACCTTTTATCCGTTGAGCGATGGCCTTTCCATGCAGAACCACCGGATCACTAAGACCTGCTTTCGCATCTGCTCGAATCGTCACTCTCGCAGTTAAGCTAGCTTATGCCTTTGCACTAACCTCACGATGTCCAACCGTGATTAGCTAACCTTTGTGCTCCTCCGTTACTCTTTGGGAGGAGACCGCCCCAGTCAAACTACCCACCAGACACTGTCCTTGATCCGGATAACGGATCTAAGTTAGAATATCAAATGTTAAAGGGTGGTATTTCAAGGGTGGCTCCATAAGAACTAGCGCCCTTAATTCATTGCCTCCCACCTATCCTACACATCAATATTTAATATTCAGTATCAAGCTATAGTAAAGGTTCACGGGGTCTTTCCGTCTTGCCGCGGGTACGCCGCATCTTCACGGCGAATTCAATTTCACTGAGTCTCGGGTGGAGACAGTCTGGCCATCATTACGCCATTCGTGCAGGTCGGAACTTACCCGACAAGGAATTTCGCTACCTTAGGACCGTTATAGTTACGGCCGCCGTTTACCGAGGCTTCGATCAAGAGCTTTTCTTCTGAAGAAGATAACCCTCTCAATTAACCTTCCGGCACCGGGCAGGCGTCACACCGTATACGTCCACTTTCGTGTTTGCACAGTGCTGTGTTTTTAATAAACAGTTGCAGCCAGCTGTTATCTTCGACTGGTTTCAGCTCCAAAAGCAATATTGTTCCTTCACTTACATCCCAGCGTGCCTTCTCCCGAAGTTACGGCACTATTTTGCCTAGTTCCTTCACCCGAGTTCTCTCAAGCGCCTGAGTATTCTCTACCTAACCACCTGTGTCGGTTTATGGTACGATTAGATATAACCTGAAGCTTAGAGGTTTTTCCTGGAAGTATAGCATTAATTCCTTCGCCATATTTAATGACTCGTCATTACGCCTCAGCGCTAGAAAAATTAGATTTTCCGAATCTTTCTGCTTACACGCTTAAACCGAGACTACCGATCCTCGGCGAACCTAGCTTTCTTCGTCACCCCATCGCAGTTATATCTAGTACAGGAATATTAACCTGTTTCCCATCAGCTACGCCTTTTGGCCTCACCTTAGGGGTCGACTCACCCTGCCCCGATTAACGTTGGACAGGAAACCTTAGTTTTTCGGCGAGCGGGTTTTTCACCCGCTTTATCGTTACTTATGTCAGCATTCGCACTTCTGATACCTCCAGCATGTTTTACAACATACCTTCTCAGGCTTACAGAACGCTCCCCTACCCAATAGTTTTATGCTCAATAATTAATAAATCATAAATTTAAAAATATTTAAGTATAAAATTCTATTGCCGCAGCTTCGGTGCATGATTTAGCCCCGTTACATCTTCCGCGCAAGCCGACTCGACCAGTGAGCTATTACGCTTTCTTTAAATGATGGCTGCTTCTAAGCCAACATCCTGGCTGTCTAAGCCTTCTCACATCGTTTCCCACTTAATCATGACTTAAGGACCTTAGCTGGCGATCTGGGTTGTTTCCCTCTCCACGACGAATGTTAGCACCCGCCGTGTGTCTCCCGTAATAACATGCTTTAGTATTCGTAGTTTGCATCGAGTTGGTAGTCTGGGATGGACCCCTAGTCGAAACAGTGCTCTACCCCTAAAGATGAATTTACGAGGCGCTACCTAAATAGCTTTCGGGGAGAACCAGCTATCTCCCGGTTTGATTGGCCTTTCACCCCTAACCACAAATCATCCGCTAATTTTTCAACATTAGTCGGTTCGGTCCTCCAGTCAGTGTTACCTAACCTTCAACCTGTTCATAGTTAGATCACCGGGTTTCGGGTCTATATCCTGCAACTTAACGCCCAGTTAAGACTCGGTTTCCCTGCGGCTCCCTTATTTAGTTAACCTTGCTACAGAATATAAGTCGCTGACCCATTATACAAAAGGTACGCAGTCACGCAAACAAACAACATTCACGCTCCTACTGCTTGTACGTACACGGTTTCAGGTTCTATTTCACTCCCCTCGCCGGGGTTCTTTTCGCCTTTCCCTCACGGTACTGGTTCACTATCGGTCAGTCAAGAGTATTTAGCCTTGGAGGATGGTCCCCCCATCTTCAGACAAGATATCACGTGTCCCGTCCTACTCATTGAGTCATGGTAATTAATATATTTTCAGATACGAGGCTATCACTCTATATTGCTAATTTTTCCAAATTATTCTCTTAATATATTAATACACTATATAACTCTGGGCTGCTCCCCGTTCGCTCGCCACTACTAAGGGAATCTCAAATTGATTTCTATTCCTCAGAGTACTAAGATGTTTCAGTTCCTCTGGTTTGCCTTATTCAGCTATGAATTTACTGAATAATAATGCACAATTTAAATTGCATTGGGTTTCCCCATTCGGAAATCACCGGTTAAAACGCTTCAAATCAGCTTACCGATGCTTTTCGCAGATCAGCACGTCCTTCATCGCCTTTGACTGCCAAGGCATCCACCGTGTACGCTTAAATTACTTAACTTCGCAATCCTGAAATTTCTATAAATCTTATTAAGACACTAAACATACTTGATATATAAATACTTTAATTATACTTTTAGAGTTTAATTAGTACAATATATATATATCGCTTTGTAATGCAATAATTACAGCAATTACTATCGCATCCGACTTTTAAATAAATAAAAAAATAATGTAACCTACATTTATAAATAATCGGAAATAGTAATTATTATTTATACTAATATTTTTTAATTTTAAGCTTTTCCCTTATTGTTAAAGAACAAAAATACTAAATTTTTTATTTATAAAAACCCTCACTTATTATGAAAACCTATAATGTCCCCTATGTCCCCTAGGGGCTTCGAACCCCTGTTGCCGCCGTGAAAGGGCAGTGTCCTAGACCTCTAGACGAAGGGGACTGAGTTCTAGTAACAACACAAAAAATTAATCTTGGAATTTTATAAATATTTCAATTATCATAAAATAATGTTAGATAATTGATGTGGGCGCTTTTGCTCATATTATTTTGATAAAGTAAGGAGGTGATCCAACCGCAGGTTCCCCTACGGTTACCTTGTTACGACTTCACCCCAGTCATGAATCACAAAGTGGTAAGCGCCCTCCCTAAGGTTAAGCTACTTACTTCTTTTGCAACCCACTTCCATGGTGTGACGGGCGGTGTGTACAAGGCCCGGGAACGTATTCACCGTGACATTCTGATCCACGATTACTAGCGATTCCGACTTCATGGAGTCGAGTTGCAGACTCCAATCCGAACTAAGACGTACTTTGTGAGGTTTGCTTGCTCTCACGAGTTTGCTTCTCTTTGTATACGCCATTGTAGCACGTTTGTAGCCCTACTCATAAGGGCCATGATGACTTGACGTCATCCTCGCCTTCCTCCGGTTTATCACCGGCAGTCTCCTTTGAGTTCCCGACTTGACTCGTTGGCAACAAAGGATAAGGGTTGCGCTCGTTGCGGGACTTAACCCAACATTTCACAACACGAGCTGACGACAGCCATGCAGCACCTGTCTCAAAGTTCCCGAAGGCACTCTCATATTTCTATAAGATTCTTTGGATGTCAAGAGTAGGTAAGGTTCTTCGTGTTGCATCGAATTAAACCACATGCTCCACCGCTTGTGCGGGCCCCCGTCAATTCATTTGAGTTTTAACCTTGCGGTCGTACTCCCCAGGCGGTCGATTTAACGCGTTAGCTCCGAAAGTCACAGATCAAAGTCTACAACCTTCAAATCGACATCGTTTACGGCATGGACTACCAGGGTATCTAATCCTGTTTGCTCCCCATGCTTTCGTACCTGAGTGTCAGTTTTCGTCCAGGGGGCCGCCTTCGCCACTGGTATTCCTCCAGATCTCTACGCATTTCACCGCTACACCTGGAATTCTACCCCCCTCTACGAAACTCTAGCTTGCCAGTTTCAAATGCAGTTCCTAAGTTGAGCTCAGGGATTTCACATCTGACTTAACAAACCACCTACGTACTCTTTACGCCCAGTAATTCCGATTAACGCTCGCACCCTCCGTATTACCGCGGCTGCTGGCACGGAGTTAGCCGGTGCTTCTTATATGGGTAACGTCAATTAATATTGATATTAGCAATATTAAGTTCTTCCCCATTGAAAGTGCTTTACAACCCGAAGGCCTTCTTCACACACACGGTATAGCTGCATCAGGGTTTCCCCCATTGTGCAATATTCCCCACTGCTGCCTCCCGTAGGAGTCTGGACCGTGTCTCAGTTCCAGTGTGGCTGATCATCCTCTCAGACCAGCTAAGGATCGTGGCCTAGGTGGGCTATTACCCCGCCTACTAGCTAATCCTATCTGGGTTCATCCGACGGCATAAGGCTTTTTTGTTAATTAATAAAAAAGTCCCCTACTTTGGTCACAACGACTTCATGCGGTATTAGCTATCGTTTCCAATAGTTGTCCCCCTCCATCGGGCAGATCCCCAGACTTTACTCACCCGTTCGCCGCTTGCCAGCAAAGCTGCATAAATCTGCAACTCTCTGTTGCCGCTCGACTTGCATGTGTTAAGCTTACCGTCAGCGTTCAATCTGAGCCATGATCAAACTCTTCAATTTAAAAATTAATTTCCATTTATAAAACAAGTTCGTTAATTTTAATCAGTAAATATTAATTAATTAGCTTTTCTATGTTTTAAAACGGATAATACTATATCTCATATTTGCTCAAGTGCCCACATCAATTATCTAAAATCAGATTGTTAAAGAACTATATTTCTAATCATATATATTTCGTACTATTTTAAAAATAAAACAAATACATCATTATCATTGATTTTAACCGATGTCAATAGTATTTAATACTATTTTATAATTTGATAGTTTTTATTTAAAATATTTAAACTACATTTTTATGATTATAAAAATTATTTAAATTATTTTGTGTCTTAGACAATAATATATAATAATACTATAATTATGTTACTATTGTGTAATATTTATTAAGATACATTGATACCGTAGTTTGATTATTGTTGCGAGGATATTATGATACAATCATCATTGTTAATTCGTCGTGTATTAATTAGTGTATTTGATAAATCCAATATTTTAGAATTTGCTCAGTCATTAATTCAACGGGGTATTCAATTATTATCTACTGGAGGTACGGCTCAAATATTATCTGATGCTGGATTGCCAGTAATCAAAATTTCTGACTATACTAAATTACCTGAAATTATGGACGGACGCGTTAAAACATTACACTATAAAGTATATGCCGGAATTCTTGGTAGACGAGGATTAGATGATGCTATCATGCGTCAATATAATATTCCACCAATTGATATGGTAGTAGTTAATTTTTATTCATTTAATTCCTTGCTTGCAAAAAATAAAAAATATTCTCAAGAAGAAATGTTAGATCGTATTGATATCAGTGGCCCAAGTATGGTGAGGGCAGCAGCAAAAAATTATAAAAACGTAGCTATTGTAGTCAATAACGATAGTTATAAAAAAATTTTAGATGAAATCAATCGTTGTGATGGATTACTCAGTTTAGACACTCGTTTTCATTTGGCGGTAAAAGCATTTAAATATGTTACTGAATATGATAATACAATTTCTGATTATTTTAATCATCAATTACGAAGCCACCATCATACATCTATGACTAATGATCATCATTACGATCAATCCTATTCTTATTTTCCTAAAAATTTAACTTTTATGAATCTTAAATTTATAAAAAAACAAGATATGCGTTACGGAGAAAATCCACATCAACGCGCAGCATTTTATATGGATATATCTAAGAAACACACAGGATCCATTTCTGATGCTCAGCAATTACAAGGAAAACCATTATCTTACAATAATATAGTAGACATGGATACGGCGTTAGAATGCGCGAAAATGTTCAATGAACCAACTTGTGTGATTGTTAAACATACTAATCCATGTGGTGTAGCGACATCTGATACTATTTTCACTGCGTATGCTAAAGCTTATCAAGCAGATCCCATTTCTGCGTTCGGAGGAATTATTGCTTTTAATAGATCTTTAGATAAAAAAACGGCTCAATCTATTATTAGTCAACAATTTGTCGAAGCAATCGTCGCTCCAAATATTAATCGAGATTGTATTAGTATTGTATCTAATAAAAAACATGTACGAATATTGAGGTGTGGCATGTGGACTCCACGAACATCAGATATAGATTTCAAACGAATTAACGGAGGATTATTAATACAAGATTATGATGTAATGACAAATTTAGAGCATTTAGAGATAGTTACTATTCGGCAACCAACAAAAGAAGAAATGAAAGATGCGTTATTCTGTTGGAAAGTAGTTAAATTTGTCAAATCTAATGCCATTGTTTGTGGTAAAAATTGTCAAACTATCGGAATTGGAACCGGCCAAATGAATCGAGTGTATGCGGCAAAAATAGCTACTTCCTTCCAAGAACGGAAGGGTGCATTGAATACTAAAGGGTCAGTGATGGCTTCTGATGCTTTTTTTCCTTTTTCTGACGTGGTGCATATTGCGTCCGAAATAGGTATCAAATGTATTATCCAACCAGGAGGATCTATTCGAGACCAAGAAATTATTAAAACTGCTGATCGGTATGGTATTGCTATGATTTTTACACATATTCGTCATTTTAGGCATTAATTGTTTAAAAAATTATTGTATTTCTCTTGAGTACATACGAGAATCTTAGACATTTTTTTTGATAAAAAAGTGATTATGTATCAAAATAATAGATTTTTACCATTTAAAAATTGTATACTTTAATTTTCTTAAAGACATGTTGAATAGAATTCATTTTATCTATAAAAATTAGAGAAGGGGCTAACTTTTTATATAAAAAATGTAAAATGTGTTATCAACATTGTTGATTTTATTAGGTTGTTTATAAAAAAATTATAAATAAGCGTTTATATTTTAATATATAGCTTATTTTATAAACAAAATTATGTGGCAGTATAATCGTCAATTGTTAATTTTACATCGAACAAACAGGTTATCGTTAAAACAATAAAAATTGTACACCCATATTTAGTTGATAAACATATCAAACTATATGTGCAAAAATTACAGTATTAAATTAAATAATATCAACTCAAATAATATTATTATTTATGCCTATAACGTGATTTGACAATATAGCTCTTACTCTTGTTTGTTATTTATCATATTTTTGAAATCCTATTTATTTAGGAGAAGTTGCATTTAATAGTTCAGTTAAATTCGCCGATGCTTCATCTGCTGTAATTTGGGAAGAAATATTTGTTATTACAGATTTTTCTGTTTCTTTTTTATTACTGGAATAACGATGATGTACACGCTCCTGATGATAAGAGTAGCCCGTTCCAGCCGGGATCAATCTACCAACAATAACGTTCTCTTTAAGACCACGTAGTTCATCTCGCTTTCCAGCTACTGATGATTCTGTCAGTACACGTGTTGTTTCTTGAAAAGATGCTGCAGAAATAAATGATTCTGTCGCTAATGAAGCTTTGGTTATGCCTAATAAATTACGTATAAAGCTTATTTTTACTTTTCCTTCATTTTCTAATTTTCGATTAGCAATTTTAATACGTGAATATTCTACCTGTTCACCTACTAAAAAATCAGAACTGCCTGATCGAATCACAGTGGCTTTACGCAACATCTGACGCACAATAACTTCTATATGTTTATCGTTGATCTTTACTCCTTGTAATCGATAAACATCTTGCACTTCATTTACAATATAACGAGTTACGGCGTGGACTCCACGTAATCTCAGAATATCGTGTGGAGATTCCGGTCCATCAGAAATGATATCTCCACGATCTACATATTCACCTTCAAAAACATTAAGATGACGCCATTTGGGAATCATTTCTTCATACACATCACCGTCTTCAATAGGAGATATCATTAAACGACGTTTTCCTTTGGTTTCTTTTCCAAAAGAAATGGTCCCGCTAATTTCTGCTAAAATTGCCGATTCTTTTGGACGACGTGCTTCAAAGAGATCGGCAACACGTGGTAATCCTCCGGTAATATCTTTGGTACCACTGCTCTCATACGGTAATCTTGCTAATATATCTCCACAAATAATTCTGGATCCATCAACTAATTGAATTACACTTCTACCGGGTAAAAAATATTGAACAGGTACATCTGTACCTGGAATAAAGATATCATAACCATTAATATCTACTATTTTTAATGTAGGTCTTAAATCTTTAGCGCTACTCACACGTTCAGAGGTATCTAATACTACAATGGAGGTTAATCCTGTTAATTCATCCGTTTGTTTAACAATACTCTGACCATCTATCAAATCAATAAATTGGATAAATCCACTTACTTCAGCAATCACCGGCATAGTATGCGGATCCCAATAAGCTACTATTTCTCCATGTATGACTTTTTCTTCATTTTTTTTAGTTATTATAGATCCATACGGTACTTTATAGCTCTCTTTGGTACGAGAAAATTGATCAATAATTTTAAGCTCGGTGTTACGTGATATGACCACTAATTTTCCTTCTCCATTTATTACGGATTTGATATTTTTTAAACGGACAGTACCTGTGTTTTTAATTTGAATGCTCGACTCTAAAGCAGATCGAGAGGCAGCTCCCCCAATATGAAAGGTACGCATAGTTAACTGAGTGCCTGGCTCACCGATAGATTGAGCAGCAATGACGCCAATTGCTTCTCCTTTATTTACAATTTGACCACGAGCTAAATCTCGACCATAACATTTTGAACAAACTCCAAAATCAGTATCACAAGTCACAACAGATCGCACTTTGACAGTATCAATGGAATGTTCATCTAAAATATCACACCAATATTCGTCTAATAAAGTATTACGTACAATCAATACTTTATCATCTGCATCCACATTGGATTCTAGAACATCTTCTGCTAAAACTCGACCTAATACACGTTCTCGTAGCGGTTCTTTTATATCTCCTCCTTCAATAACAGGGCTCATTACGATACCAGAAAATGTATTGCAATCGTCTTGAGTTATTACTAAGTCTTGTGCAACATCTACTAAACGACGAGTTAAATAACCAGAATTAGCTGTTTTTAAAGCAGTATCAGCTAATCCTTTACGAGCTCCATGTGTAGAAATAAAATACTGTAATACATTTAATCCTTCCCGAAAATTTGCAGTGATAGGTGTTTCAATAATTGATCCATCCGGTTTTGCCATTAAACCACGCATTCCAGCAAGTTGGCGAATTTGTGCCGCTGATCCGCGAGCCCCAGAATCTGCCATCATAAAAATATTATTAAATGAAGCTTGAGTTTCTAGTTGTCCATTACGATTCATCACAGTCTCAGTAGCTAAATTATCCATCATTGCTTGTGCGACACGTTCATTAGCCGCAGCCCAAATATCAATGACCTTGTTATAACGTTCTCCTGCTGTCACCAATCCAGTTTGAAATTGTTCTTGTATTTCTACCACTTCAGATTCTGCTTCATCGATTATATCCGCTTTTTTCGAAGGAATCATCATATCATCAATACCGACAGAAGCTCCAGAACGAGCAGCATATGCAAACCCAGTATACATAATTTGATCGGCTAAGATAACAGTAGCTTTCAGACCTAGCAAGCGATAACAATTATTTAACATTGTGGATATAGCTTTCTTTCCTAATACTTGATTGACTAATATAAATGGTAATCCCTTAGGAACAATCATCCACAATATAGAACGACCTATTGTGCTATTGACAAGATTTGTTTTTTTTGACCATTCTCCATTTTTATCATATTCATGCTCGGTAATACGTATCTTAATACGAGCATGTAGATCGGCCAAACCTAAACGATAAAGACATTCTGCTTCTTTTGGGCCAGTTAATACCATTCCTTCACCTTTAGCATTTGAACGTTCGCGAGTCATATAATACAAACCTAATACTACGTCCTGTGATGGAACAATAATAGGTTCCCCATTAGCAGGAGATAAAATATTATTAGTAGACATCATTAAAGCTCTAGCTTCTAATTGAGCTTCTAGTGTTAATGGAACGTGTACTGCCATTTGATCACCGTCAAAATCCGCGTTATAGGCAGCACAGACTAATGGATGTAATTGAATAGCTTTTCCTTCTATTAATACTGGTTCAAAAGCTTGAATTCCTAACCTATGTAATGTAGGAGCACGGTTTAACATTACTGGATGTTCTCGAATTACGTTATCGAGAATATCCCATACTACAGCTTCTTCTCGATCTACCATTTTTTTAGCCGCTTTAATAGTACTAGCAAAACCTTGTAATTCTAATTTTCCATAAATAAATGGTTTAAATAATTCTAAAGCCATTTTTTTTGGTAATCCACACTGATGTAATTTTAGATAGGGTCCAACAGTGATTACTGAACGACCAGAATAATCAACACGTTTCCCTAAAAGATTCTGACGAAATCTACCTTGTTTACCTTTAATCATGTCAGCTAAAGATTTCAAAGGACGTTTGTTAGAACCAGTAATAGCACGCCCTCTACGTCCGTTATCCAGCAATGCATCTACTGCTTCTTGTAACATTCTTTTTTCATTACGTACTATGATTTCTGGAGCAGCTAAATCTAATAATCGCTTTAATCTATTATTTCTATTAATAACACGACGGTATAAATCATTTAAATCAGAAGTAGCAAAACGTCCCCCATCTAATGGAACCAATGGTCTTAAATCCGGAGGTAATACTGGTAATACATTTAAAACCATCCATTCAGGTTTATTTTCAGAATATATAAATGCTTCAATTAATTTTATACGTTTTGTTATTTTTTTACGTTTAGTTTCAGAATTACTATCTTCTAATATTTCTCGTAAGTATTCACATTCATTTTTTAAATTTGTATTTCTTAATAAAATTTGAATAGCTTCAGCTCCCATTTTAGCTTCAAATTCATCTCCAAACTCTTCTAATGCATCTAAATATTCCTCTTCAGTTAAGACCTGACGACATTCGAGACTAGTCATGCCGCTTTCAACTACCACATAGGATTCGAAATATAAAACGCGTTCTATATCACGTAATGGCATATCTAACAACAAACCAATACGTGAGGGTAATGATTTTAAAAACCAAATATGAGCAGTAGGAGAAGCCAATTCGATATGTCCCATACGTTCACGTCGTACTTTGCTTTGTGTTACTTCTACTCCACATTTTTCGCAAACTACCCCACGATGTTTTAGACGCTTATATTTACCGCATAAGCACTCATAATCTTTAATAGGCCCAAAAATGCGTGCACAAAATAAACCATCTCGTTCAGGTTTAAAAGTACGGTAATTAATAGTCTCTGGTTTTTTTACTTCACCAAAAGACCAGGATCTAATCATATCTGGAGAAGCAAGTGCAATTTTAATTGCATTAAATTCTTCTACTTGAGTATGTTGTATCTTAAAAAATCTAAGTAAATCTTTCACAGATGAGCCTTTATTAAAAGTTATACTTTTTGAACGCATAAGTACTATATGCTTTACAAAATATTTCTATATAGAAATTAATTAAAATATTAATCTTCTAGTTCAATATTAATTGCTAAAGAACGAATTTCTTTTAACAAAACATTAAAAGACTCAGGCATTCCCGGTTCCATCGTATGATTGCCATCAACAATATTTTTATACATTTTAGTACGTCCATTTACATCATCTGATTTTACAGTTAACATTTCTTGTAAAGTATACGATGCACCATAAGCTTCTAATGCCCATACTTCCATTTCACCGAAACGTTGACCCCCAAACTGAGCTTTCCCGCCCAGTGGTTGTTGGGTTACTAAACTATAAGAACCAGTAGAACGTGCATGCATTTTATCGTCTACCAAATGATTTAGTTTTAACATGTACATATAGCCCACAGTAACTTGTCTCTCGAATGCTTCTCCTGTGCACCCATCGAATAATGTAATCTGACCAGAACTAGGTAATCCAGATAATTTTAAAAGATCTTTAATTTCTTTTTCTGTAGCCCCATCGAATACTGGAGTAGCAATAGGCATTCCTTTTTTTAAATTTTTAGCTAATTTTAATATTTCTAGATCTGAAAATAAATTAAGATTGACGTGTTGACGCGATCCTTCTCCTAAATTATACGCTTGCTGCATAAATCTTCTTAATTGATTTGCTTCTTTATGTTGTTGCAACATAAAGTTTATTTTATCTCCAATACCTTTTGCCGCCATACCAAGATGTGTTTCTAAAATTTGACCAATATTCATTCGAGATGGTACTCCAAGAGGATTGAGTACGATATCTACCGGTATTCCATGCTGATCATATGGCATATCTTCAATAGGGTTAATTTTAGAGATTACCCCTTTATTGCCATGTCTTCCTGCCATTTTGTCGCCAGGTTGTATCTGACGTTTTACAGCTAAATATACTTTAACTATTTTTAAAATACCGGGGGCTAATTCATCTCCTTGAGTGATTTTACGATGTTGAACTTCTAATTTTTTTTCAAACATGCGTTTTAAATCAAAATATTGTTTAGTTAATTGAGATAATTGATATTGTTTTTCTGGATCTGATAACACCAGATCTAACCAAGCATTGCGACTAGTTTCAAACAATTTCTTTTTATCAATTCCACTGGCCATTAATACATCGTAGACACGGTCAAATAAAGCTGATTCAAAAATTTGTAATTCTTCACTTAAATCTTTTTTAACCTGTTTTAATTTTTCGGATTCAATTATTAATGAACGTTTATCTTTATTAATACCGTCTCTAGTAAATATTTGTACATCAATTACAGTACCACAAACCCCATTGGGAACACGTAAAGATGAATCTTTTACATCGGATGCTTTTTCACCAAAAATAGCACGCAATAATTTTTCTTCCGGTGTTAACTGAGTTTCTCCTTTGGGTGTAACTTTTCCGACGAGGATATCTCCTCCTATTACTTCTGCGCCGATATAGATAATTCCAGATTCATCTAATTTAGATAAAGCTGTCTCTCCTACATTTGGAATATCGGCCGTGATTTCTTCAGGTCCTAATTTAGTATCACGAGATACACAAGTTAACTCTTGAATATGTATACTTGTAAATTTATCTTCTTGTACTACACGTTCCGAGACCAACATCGAATCTTCAAAATTATATCCATTCCAAGGCATAAATGCAATTCGCATATTTTGACCTAAAGCTAATTCTCCTAAATCAGTAGATGGACCATCTGCTATAACATCTCCATGTTCTACTAGTTCTCCTAAAGACACACAAGGACGTTGATTAATGCAAGTATTTTGGTTAGATCGAATATATTTTGTTAATTGATAGATATCAATTCCTGATTCTTCAGTATGTGTTTCATTCTCGTTAACATGTATTACAATACGTGATGCATCCACATATTTAACGACACCACCGCGTTTAGCTACTACGGCAACACCAGAATCTATAGCTACTGCGCGTTCCATTCCAGTACCTACTAATGGTTTTTCACTACATAAAACAGGAACGGCTTGGCGTTGCATGTTTGCACCCATAAGAGCACGATTAGCATCATCGTGTTCAAGAAAAGGGATTAATGAAGCAGCAACTGAAACTATTTGTTGTGTAGATACATCCATGTAATCAACTTGGTCTTTTTTAAAAAGACCAGATTCACCTTTATTTCTGCAAGTTACCAGATCATCAATAAATTCTCCTGTTGAATTTAAGTTTGTATTCGCTTGAGCAATAACGAAATCACCCTCTTCAATTGCAGATAAGTAGTGAATATCATTACTAACAACGCCATTTTGGACTTTTCGATATGGAGTTTCTAAAAATCCGTACTTATTAGCTCGAGCATATACAGATAATGAATTAATTAAACCTATATTTGGTCCTTCTGGAGTTTCGATTGGGCAGACTCGACCATAATGTGTAGGATGGACATCACGTACTTCAAATCCCGCGCGTTCTCTAGTTAAACCTCCTGGTCCTAAAGCAGATATGCGACGTTTATGAGTAATTTCTGATAATGGATTATTTTGATCCATAAATTGAGATAATTGGCTAGAAGTAAAAAATTCTCTTACTGCAGCTGAGATTGGTTTAGCATTAATTAGGTCCTGAGGGGTTAACACGTCTAAATCACCTAAAGATAAGCGTTCTTTCACAGCGCGTTCTACTCTAACTAATCCAATTCTAAATTGATTTTCTGCCATTTCACCTACAGAACGAATACGTCGATTCCCCAAATGATCGATATCATCTACTTCTCCTTTACCGTTTCTAATATCAATCAATTTTTTTATTACATCAACAATATCATCCTTTTTTAATGTCCCTAAATCTTCTATTTGTACTCGTTGTAATGAACGATTGAATTTCATTCTTCCTACAGAAGATAAGTCATAACGTTCTTCTGAAAAAAATAAGTTTTCAAACAAATATTCGGCAGCTTCTTTAGTCGGGGGTTCCCCTGGACGCATTACACGATAAATTTCTACTAATGCATCAAATTTATTTGTAGTTGAATCAATACGCAAAGTTTCGGAGATATAATTACCGTAATCTAAATCGTTACTGAATAATGTTTCTATGGATTCATATCCTGATCGAATTAAATTATGCAATATGTCAGAAGATATTTCTGTATTAGCTGCAACAATAGGTATATTTGTACTCTTATCGAAATAGTCTTTTATAACAACTTTACCAATTATATAATCCATGGGTACTTCAATTTTTGAAATTTTATCCTTTTTTAATTGACGGATGTGTTTAGCTGCAATACGACGTCCCTTTTTTACGTATATCACACCATTAATAGCAATATCAAAAGATGCGGTTTCACCGCGTAATCTTTCAGGGATTAAATGCATATATAATATATTATTCTGAATTTCGTATATTACTTTGTTAAAAAATATATTTAAAATTTGATCGGTAGTATAATTTAAAGCACGTAATATTACTGTTACTGGTAACTTACGTCTCCGATCAATTCGAACAAATAAATTATCTTTTAAATCGAATTCAAAATCTAACCAAGATCCACGATATGGAATAATACGTGCATTATATAATACTTTTCCAGATGAATGTGTTTTACCTTTATCGCTATCAAAAAACACACCGGGACTTCTATGCAATTGAGATACAATAACCCGTTCAATACCATTGATAATAAAAGTACCGTTATTAGTCATGAGAGGAATCTCACCCATATATACTTCTTGTTCTTTAGTATTTTTTATTATGTTATTTAATCCCTCTCGTTCATAAATAATTAAACATAGACGTACGCGTAACGGCGCAGAAAAAGTAGCGCCACGTGTTTGACATTCTTTCACATCAAACGTTGGTTCTCCTAATTGATATTTGATATATTGTAGTTCAGCATTTCCATTATAGCTTTTAATTGGAAAAACAGACCTAAAAGCTGATTCCAATCCACATTGTCCTTCTGGATCTTGTTTAATAAATTTTTGAAAAGAATCAATCTGAATAGAAAGAAGATATGGAATATCCAAAACTTGAGGGCGTTTTCCAAAGTCTTTACGAATACGTTTCTTTTCAGTATAAGAATACACCATAAAGTTCCTCGATAGTTAATATGGGCGATTGTTTTTCCAAAGAAATAAGTTAGCTGCTATATAATATAGTTATAAATTTCTATATTTATTTTTAGACTTAAACACATATAGTATTTATATGCTTTTATTTTTTTTATACATATAGAATTTATAAGTACCATAATTCTATTACTTATTAAATATTAAATATCACTTCCATATAAATGGTATAAAATCCTACAGCCAACGAATCAATAATAAATCGTTTGATTTGTCTTCATTTAATTTCGACAGATGCGCCTACTGTTTCTAGAGTTTTTTTTAAGGTTTCAGCATCATCTTTGTTTATTGATTCTTTCAAAATGACAGGAGCAGACTCCACTAATTCTTTAGCTTCTTTTAACCCTAGACCAGTGATACTGCGCACAGTTTTAATGACAGGAATTTTGTTATTACCAATAGCAGTTAAAAAAACATTAAATTCAGTTTGCTCTTCTACGATTGCCTCTGATGTATCAGGTTCAACAGTAGTCAGTGAAGCAGCGGAAACTCCAAATTTTTCTTCCATCATAGAAGTTAACCGAACTATATCCATAACAGACATATTGGAAATAGCATCTAAAATTTGTTCTTTTGTAAGAGACATAAAAATTTCCAAAAATATAAAATATTAAAAAATATTACATAATCAAATGACTATTTATTCAAAACATCTACAACATGTTTACTAAACTATAATTTATTTTTTTGATTAGATAATATATGTAAAATGTGTATTAAACTGCCGATGCTACTTGTTTTCATAATCGTTATTAATCTAAAAATAGCTTCTTTATGATTAGGTAAATCAGACAAGAGATTTATTTTAGACGCAGGAATAAATTTTCCTTCAAAAACTGCACCTTTTATTTTAAAATGCTCATGGTTTTTAGTAAATTTTACAAAAATTCGCGCAGAATCACGAGGTTGATTCATAGAAAATGCAATAATATTTTGTCCTGTTAAAATCTCTCGTAAACACGCTAAAGATGTGTTTTCAATCACTTTTCGCATGAGTGTATTGCGAATGACATGTACGCATACACCAATATCACGTGCTTCCTTTCTCAACTTAGTTACTTCATTAACAGCAATACCGTCTAAATCCGCTACCACAACAGATAAAGCTTTTTTAGCCGTTTCATGAATTTTACAGATAATCTCTTCTTTTTTTTGAAGGTTTAATGCCATTAATAACACCGTGCTATAACCCAATATATATTGATACACGAATGCATCAATCATAAACTTCTATACATAATCATAAATTAATTCAGTCATGTTAAATATATTAAAAGTTTTAATTAATTTTTAACCGCCTGTATTCATTAGATAGACAACAAACATAAATTAATTTAAATTCGTTATAATTAACAACTGCATACATGTGTATAAATGCGGTTATTATTTTTATTTTACTCAAAAATCACAAATTTATGTCGATATGCATTTATATAAATACAACGAACACACCATTCCAAGAAGATTCTAGATCAATTTGAAGATCATGTAAAGAATCTTATTAATAAAAATAATCAATATTAATTAATTGCAACACATAAACTATTTCGATCAATAGATATAGATCTACCCATAGTAGTGGAAATAGTTACTTTTTTAATGTATGTTCCTTTATATAGAATCGGTTTAGCTTGTTTTAAAGATACTATTAACGTTTCTAAATTTTCTTTAAGTTGTATGAGATCAAAATTAATTTTTCCAATAGTAGAATGAATAATACCGTTCTTATCATTTTTATAACGTATTTGCCCTAATTTAACATTTTTAACTGATTCTGCTATATCATGAGATACAGTACCCATTTTAAGATTAGGCATTAATCCTCTTGGCCCCAAAATAGGACCTAATTTACTTACTATATTCATAACATCAGGAGATGCAATCACCACATCTGGTCGATAATTCTTATTTTTTATTTGATCATATAAATCTTCTAATCCAACTAGATCAGCTCCCGCATTTTTAGCTAACACTATATTGTCGCCTTGAGCAAAAACAGCAACATGAATATCACGACCAATACCATGAGGTAGAATCACATTACTACGTATATTTTGATCGGATTTACGCGCATCAATGCCTAAATTAATAGCGGTATCAACACTTTCAACAAATTTAACTCTTGCCATTTTTTTTAATAATTCTAATCCATCTAATATGGAATATTGTATAGATGTATCTGCGCAATTTCGCATCATACGCATTCTTTTGCTTAATTTACCCGTCATATTAATTATCTTCCACTTCGAGTCCTATAGAACGAGCTGTACCTATGATAGAACGTGATATTGATTCTATATTAGCTCCTGTCATATCAACAGCTTTAATTTTTGCGATCTCATAAATTTGAGCGCTTGATATTTTACCAACATTTATTATATTTGGTTTTTCAGATCCAGATTGAATATTTGCTGCTCTTTTCAATAATATTGAAGCAGGAGGAGTTTTAGTAATAAATGAAAAAGAACGATCACTATAAACAGTAATGACAACCGGGATGGGTAATCCTGTTTCAAGTTGCGCGGTATTTTCATTAAATGCTTTACAAAATTCTATGATATTAACGCCCTGTTGTCCCAAAGCAGGTCCAATGGGAGGACTGGGATTAGCAGCTCCAGCAGAAATTTGAAGTTTAATATACGCTTTTACTTTTTTCATTACCATATCCATTGTCCTAGCCAATAATATTTCTGATTTTTATTTTGATTGGTTACACACTAACAATACCCACAAAATAATGATTACCTTTTTCCGTGCAAGTTAAATATATATTTTTATATACTAATTTTACATTAAGATTTTTCAACTTGTGAAAAATCTAATTCTACTGGAGTGGCTCGCCCAAAAATAGAAACTGATACTTTTAGACGATTTTTTTCATAATCTACTTCTTCTACTACAGCATTAAAGTCAGAAAAAGGCCCATCACTAACTCGAATAAGCTCACCAGGTTCAAATAATGTTTTAGGACGAGGTTTATCGCCTATTTGCTGCAATCGATGCATAATATTATCAACCTCTTTATCCCCAATAGGAGCAGGTTTATCGCATGTTCCTCCAACAAAACCCATAACACGTGGAACACTTTTTACTAAATGCCAACTAGAATCATTCATTATCATCTGCACCAATACATAGCCAGGAAAAAATTTACGCTCGCTTTTTCTGCGTTGTCCAGCTCGCATTTCGACTACTTCTTCTGTTGGAACCATGATTTCACCGAACATCGTATCCATATTGTGCAGTTTAATATGCTCACGCAAAGAATGAGCTACACGATTCTCAAATCCAGAAAATGCTTGAATAACATACCAACGTTTCTTTAATGTGACAGTCATATTACAACCTTAGCCCAAATGATATCACATGAACTAAAATAGTATCTAATCCCCATAATAACAACGACATAATTATTGTTACTCCTGTCACGATTAGAGTAGTGTTGAGCCCATCTTGATAAGTAGGCCACACTACTTTTCGGCACTCAGTACGTGATTCATTTCCAAATATAATTATTAGTTTTCCTATTTTAGTAGTTGATGCAATGTACACGACAATGATCACAATAATGAGGATCACCATACTTCTCTCTAAAGCGCTATAATTGCGACATAAGTAATTTCCAACAATAGATGTTGCGATCAATCCTATAATGCTAATCCATTTAATTATTTCTAATACATACATTTTTTTACTTTTATTCTTTACATACATATCAACACACTACTATATTATTATATAACATACCTATTATATAATTACAGAATTATATTTATTGATTTATATAATTAGGATATAATTTTAGATACAATACCAGCGCCTATAGTACGACCACCCTCTCTAATAGCAAATCTAAGACCGTCATCCATAGCTATTGGAGCAATTAAATGAACGATCATTCTAATATTATCGCCAGGCATCACCATGTCCACTCCTTCTGGTAATTCAATGGTGCCAGTGATATCTGTAGTACGAAAATAAAATTGAGGACGATACCCTTTGAAAAAAGGCGTATGTCTTCCTCCTTCATCTTTATTTAAAATGTACACTTCTGATTCGAAGTGAGAATGCGGCTTGATATATCCAGGTTTAGATAACACTTGACCACGCTCTACTTCATCTCGTTTAGTGCCACGTAATAAAACACCAACATTTTCTCCAGCACGTCCTTCGTCTAATAATTTCCTAAACATTTCTACTCCGGTACATGTGGTTTTTATTGTATCTTTTATACCGACAATTTCTATTTCTTCTCCTACTCTGATAACACCACGTTCAATACGACCTGTTACAACTGTACCTCGTCCAGAAATAGAAAATACATCTTCAATGGGTAGTAAAAATGGTTGGTCTACAACACGTTTAGGTTCTGGGATATAATTATCCAGTACATCCGATAGTTCTAAAATTTTATTAGACCATATTTCATCATTTTCTAATGCTTTTAAAGCAGATCCGCGAATGATTGGCGTATTGTCTCCTGGAAAATCATATTGAGATAGTAATTCTCGCATTTCCATTTCAACCAATTCTAATAATTCTTCATCATTTACCATGTCGCATTTATTCATGAATACAATGATGTGAGGTACTCCTACCTGTCTAGCTAATAAAATATGTTCACGGGTTTGCGGCATAGGTCCATCAGTGGCGGCTACTACTAAAATTGCGCCATCCATTTGTGCAGCTCCAGTTATCATGTTTTTTATATAATCGGCATGTCCAGGACAGTCAACATGCGCATAATGCCGATATGCAGTATCGTATTCAACATGAGAAGTATTTATAGTAATTCCTCGCGCTTTTTCTTCTGGAGCATTGTCAATTTGATCAAAAGCACGTGCATAGCCACCATATTTTTTAGATAAAACAGTGGTTATAGCGGCAGTTAAAGTAGTTTTCCCGTGATCTACATGGCCAATAGTGCCTACATTAATATGTGGCTTTATGCGTTTAAATTTTTCTTTGGACACCTCTAAACTCCTTAGGTCTTTTTATGGTTTTTCAAAAATAATTGAACCTAAATATTATCTATTATTGCTTAATTTGACGAGAATTTATGATAATTTGTGCTATATTGTTAGGTACTTCGTTATATTTTAAAAACTCCATAGAATAAGAAGCGCGTCCTTGAGTTTGTGAGCGTAAACCAGTAGCATAACCAAACATTTCAGATAAAGGAACTTGAGCACAAATTATCTTTCCACTAATTGTAGAATTTTCTAATCCACTGATTATGCCTCTTCGACGATTTAAATCTGCAATAACATCTCCCATATAATCTTCAGGTGTTTCAATTTCTACATTCATAATAGGTTCTAATAATACAGGATGAGCTTTCATGAATCCTTCTTTAAATGCTATAGATCCTGCTATTTTAAATGCTATTTCTGAAGAATCAACCTCGTGATAAGAACCATCAAAAATAGCTACACAAACATCTACAATTGGATATCCAGCAAGAATACCATTACTTATTTGTTCCCGTACACCTTTATCTACAGCAGGTATATATTCCTTAGGTACAGCTCCTCCTACAATTTCATTTAAAAATTTATAACCTTCTTCACATGCATGCATAGGTTCAATGCGTAACCAAACGTGTCCGAATTGACCTCGTCCCCCTGATTGACGAATAAATTTACCCTCTTGTTTTACGCTAGTACGAATAGTTTCGCGATAAGCAACTTGAGGTTTACCTACATTAGCTTCAACATTGAACTCTCTTTTCATACGTTCTACAAGGATTTCTAAATGCAATTCACCCATCCCGGCAATGATAGTTTGTCCAGAGTCTTTATCAATCCATACACGAAACGATGGATCTTCTTGAGCTAGACGATTTAAAGCAAAACTCATTTTTTCTTGATCTGATTTAGTTTTAGCTTCAACCATCACAGAAATCACGGGTTCTGGAAATTCCATACGTTCTAGTATAATTGGGGAAGATGGGGCACATAAAGTATCTCCAGTATCCACATCTTTTAAACCAATAGCTGCAGCAATATCACCCGCATGAACAGATTTTATTTCTTCCCGTTTATTTGCATGCATTTGCACTATTCGACCGAATCGCTCACGTTTTTCTTTTATAGGATTTAAAACACTATCTCCGGAGCTTACAACGCCTGAATAAACTCGAAAAAAAGTTAAGTTTCCTACAAATGGATCAGTAGCTATTTTAAATGCTAACGCTGAAAACGGCTCGTTGTCATTAGCATGACGATTAACTTTCGTAGATCCATCTTTCAGAACGCCTGTGATGGATGTTACATCACTTGGAGATGGTAAATACTCCACAACAGCATCCAGCATAGCTTGCACCCCTTTATTTTTAAAAGCGGATCCGCACGTTACCAATACTATTTCATTACTTAATACTCTTTGACGCAACGCTTGTTTAATGTCTTGTTCTGTCAACTGATCACTATTAGATAAATATCTATCCATTAATTCTTCAGATGCTTCAACAGCAGACTCTACTAAATGTTTGCGCCAAATACTTGACAATTCCGTTAAATTGTCAGGTATTTCACTATAATTAAAAGTAACGCCTTGATCCGATTCGTTCCAGTGAATAGCTTTCATCTTGATCAAATCGATAATTCCGGTAAATTTATCTTCTGAGCCTACAGCTAATTGAATAGGTACAGGATTAGCAAATAATCTGGTTTTTAACTGTTCTACAACTCGTAGATAATCTGCGCCTACTCGATCCATTTTATTTATAAATGCAATACGTGGTACTTTATACTTATTTGCTTGGCGCCATACTGTCTCAGATTGAGGTTGCACGCCTCCTACAGCACAATAGATCATTACTACCCCGTCAAGTATACGCATAGAACGTTCTACTTCAATAGTGAAATCCACATGCCCAGGAGTATCTATAATATTAATACGGTGTGAATCAAATTGATTAGCCATTCCTGACCAAAAACAGGTAGTAGCTGCAGAAGTAATTGTGATTCCCCGTTCTTGTTCTTGCTCCATCCAATCCATAGTCGCAGAACCAGTATGAACTTCTCCAATTTTATGATTTACACCTGTATAAAACAAAATTCGTTCAGTGGTAGTAGTTTTTCCAGCATCAATATGCGCGCTTATACCAATGTTACGGTACCGTACGATCGGTGTTACACGAGTCATTAATATCCTCAATAATATTGTTATAATTTAACGAAAAATATTGTTGTGTTTGATAAATTGCTTGTTTTAAGCAACATCCAAATATGTTTGAATAAATAACACTTAATAGCTCAATCATTATTAGAGTTTGAAAAAATCAGATGATGTTCATTCAGAAAATTTTATTACCAACGATAATGGGCAAAAGCTTTATTAGATTCTGCAACACGATGTATTTCTTCACGTTTTTTAACAGCATGTCCCTTACCCTCTATAGCATCTAAAAGTTCACTCGCTAAACGTAATTCCATAGATTTATCATGTCTTTTACGAGCAGCCTCAATAATCCATCTCATCGCTAAAGTATTTCTACGTACGAGACGCACTTCTACTGGTACCTGATAAGTAGATCCGCCAACCCGTCTGGATTTTACTTCTACGACTGGGCGCACATTATTTAGAGCTATTTCGAATGCTTCTAAACAATCTTTATTAGATCGCCTAAATAAACTATCTAGGGCAGAATACACTATTGACTCTGCAGTAGATTTTTTCCCATTTAACATCAAAATATTGATAAACTTTGCCAAAAGATCAGATCCAAATTTTGGATCTGGAAGAATATTGCGTTTCGTAACGATGCGACGACGTGGCATTAATTATAATTCCTATTTGACTAATAGATATTTTTTTAAAGGAAAATCATTAACAAAAAAACTATTATATTTTCAATTAGCTAAACATTGATTGCCTTTTTTAAAATTTATCTCAAATTAAAAAATAAAAAAGAGACCTGATATTTTGATCTATTATTTCGACTGTTTTGTTCCATATTTGGAGCGACCTTTTTTACGCGAATTCACCCCTGCACAATCGAGAGCGCCACGAATAACATGATACCGAACACCCGGAAGATCTTTAACCCGTCCCCCTCGAATCAGAATTGAAGCATGTTCCTGTAAATTATGACCTTCTCCTCCGATATAAGAAGTTACTTCCAATCCATTAGTTAAACGAACACGACATACTTTTCGTAATGCAGAATTCGGTTTCTTTGGAGTAGTAGTGTATACACGCACGCACACCCCTCTTTTTTGTGGGCAGGCTTCTAATGCTGGTACATTACTTTTAAAAGTTTTTGTTGGACGTGCATTACGAACAAGTTGATTGACTGTTGTCACTATTAAAATCTCCATTTTTTCTGATAAGACCATATCAAAACATATATACTATTTGTTGTTATCTTTCTCAACTCTAATAACAGATAATGATCTTATGTTATTATTAAATTGCAAGATCAATAAAAATTATAACAAAAGCGGTATATTTATCCACTAAATTCGACGTAAAACACACACCTTATTAAGTGAAAACAATTTTATACACTTTTCTTCTTTTAAGTGAATTCTTAATATAATAAAGTGTTTTAATACATTTTCATTACAATGTTGTATCCTATTCTTTCAAAGGTAGTCAGGATCAAATATTATTTTATGTTTAATTTTTTTATTTTGCTATGCCATGCAATAATTGTCATTTATCGTAGCAACAATTTATTTGTAATAAATTATATTTCTATAAACTTTTTATGATATTATAGACTCGCGGTTAGTTTAATTTTTAGACAACACAATTGAAATGTATAAAGTCGAAAATACATTTTTAATATAAAAACCGGAAAGCTTTTAGTATAAATGTTTCTATTATTTCTCTTCTTCAACTTTAACAGTTTAACAGATAATACCAGTAAGGGCAAGAGAAATAATAGAAATGAATAAAATGAATTTAACAAAAAATGCTTTCATATTTTACACCTTTGTATAAGATAACTTTTTATTGCATATAATTACGATATGCTGTATAACCATTAATTTTTTTTGAGTATATACATTTATAATAAAAATATATATATGCCCAAACACATAATTTTACATATCTGAATAATGTTTATGTAATAAATTATATAAACTGATGTAAACATCTCGCATCGATGATTTTAATAAACTTAGATTTATCAAAAAGTTTTTAGTTTATAACGGGAATCAATGAAAAATTGAAAGGTTTTTAGATTTGATCACATTAATATATGATGTTCATATATTAATAAATGTATATAATTTAAATACTTTATAATTTTGAGATTGAAATTTTTAAAATACATATTAAAAAATTTATTAATTATAAATATTTGTATACACATTACACATGAAGAATCATTAGAAATTTTTTAATTTTGATCATTTAATTATATTCTATAGTATTTTGATATTAAAAATCGCATACTATTTTAGCATCAGTTTATCATTAAGTATTGAACGGACAATTATATTACTAAGAATTAGAGAATTTATAACTTGGCTGTTTACAGTTTTTAATTTAGATATTGCATTTTATATAATTTCTGTAATCAACGTAGTTCTTAAAAATTGAATTATAAGTTTTTATGAAAATAAAATATATTTCAAGATCAATGCAACCATAAATTTGAACATATTTTTAAAAATATTTAATGTTACCAATAAAATTACTGTTATCCCTACATTAGGAATGATAATTTAGTTTTATATTTGCTATTCATGAAGGTATGTATAACTAATTTTAAATTTCATAAATAAACTAATTATAAAAAATATACAACAATACATAATTAAATTTCATTTAAAATGAAGAAAAATTTCTACATATTTCATGTAAGTGAATTACACTAAATTTTAACATTTGAGTTATACATTCAGTTCATTAGGATACATCCCCAGATATATTTTTTTGGAGTATTAAAATCATAATTTAATAATTACTAGAAATAAGAAACAATCACTTTTAAGTGTTAGAATCTCAACAGATTTGATAAATTTTAAATTAGTACTTCATAAAATTGCCTAGAATTTGATGTCCTTGTTCACTTAATATACTTTCTGGGTGAAATTGCACGCCTTCTACAAGCAGGTTACGATGACGAATACCCATGATTTCGATATATTTATCACTACATGTACATGTACTCCATGAAGTGATTTCTAAACATGATGGCATAGTATTTGAATCTATTACTAAAGAATGATATCGAACCACATTTAAAGGCTGTATTACTTCATGAAATATTCCGCTTCCATTGTGATGAATTAGAGAAATTTTACCATGCATTACTTTTTGTGCATATTTTAATTTAGCTCCAAAAAACTGAGCTATAGCTTGATGTCCAAGACATACTCCAAGAATAGGTATTCTTTTATGAAAATAATAAATTGCATCTAAAGAAATACCTGCATTGTCTGGTGTACCAGGTCCAGGGGAAATTACTAAACGTTCAGGAGATAATTGCTCAATATCTATAATATTTAAAGCATCGTTTCTTCTAACTTCCACGATACCACCCATTTCTCTAAAGTATTGATAAAGATTCCAAGTGAAGGAATCATAATTATCGATAATAAGGATTTTGTTCATTATAGTTTTGTAATTAGATATAATAATAAATTAATTTATTCATGTACTCAAAAGTTTTATGGAACATAGTTTCAGATTAAGCTGATTATTAATCAATTGTATTAAAGGAAAGAACATAAATATATAAAAATATAATTTATTTTACATATAAATAATATTAATTAAACACAGTTGTAATTTACACGTTACATTTTTTATGTATTTTAATATCATAAATTAGTACGGATGATTAATTTGTTATGCTGTAATAAGTATAATTAATTTAATAATTAATATCCTATAAAGACACTGTCATTATTACATGTGCGTTTTTTAAATTTAAATAACATTTTATTTTTACTTATGCGCCTACTATACATTAACATTATTGACATAATGATATTAAAAATTAATTATTTTTAATTAATCACTCAATCCCATTGCTTTATGCACTTTTTTCAAAGTGACATTAGCTTTTTTTTGCGCTTTTTTTGCGCCTACACATAATATATAACGTAATTTATTTTCATTAGCACGTTCAGTATAATAACGATTTTGAAATTTTATCAACACCGACGATATTGATTTAATAATTTCATTTTTTAACTGGGAATATGTTTTTTCTTTAAAAATTTCTTCTAAATACGTAATAGGTTGATCACTTATTCCAGAAAGAATTTCTAATAAATTAGAAATACCGGGTTTGTTAATAGGATCGTATTTAATTATTGGAGGCTGATCGGTATCAGTAACAGCACGTTTAATTTTTTTTGATACCATATTAATATCATCTAAAAGAGTAATCATATTACCAGATCTACGATCTGATTTAGACATTTTTTTATTTGGTTCTAACAAGGACATAATACGAGAACCATATGTAGGAATAAATACTTCTGGAACAACGAAAATTGTTCCGTATGTATGATTAAAACGTTCAGCAATATTACGTGTTAATTCTAAATGTTGTTTCTGATCAGAACCTACCGGAACTAAATTAGTTTGATATAATAAAATATCTGATGCCATTAATACTGGATAGTTAAATAACCCGATATTAACATTTTCCTTTTGTTGTATTAATTTTTCCTTAAATTGGGTCATACGATTTAGCTCTCCAAAATACGTATAACAATTTAACAACCAATTTAATTGACTATGCTCTGGAACATGGGACTGAATAAATATTGTACTATCATTAGGATCAATACCACATGCTAAATATAAAGCTAATGTATCTAATGATGTTTCGTATAATCGATGTAAATTATTCTGATTTGCAATTGCATGTAAATCTACTATACAATATATACATTGATAATCTTGTTGCATTTTAACCCACTGACGTATCGCTCCGATATAATTACCAATAGTAAGTTCACCTGATGGTTGCGCTCCGCTAAATAAAATTGGTTTATTCATACAGATATATATCCATAGTGTTTATGATAAAACAAATTAAAATGTTATTACTTTCAAATTTACACAGAAAAACATATAGTTTTCATGATATCAATCTATACAACCTATAAATAAAATTATTTTATAAAAAATAAATAATATATCAAATAATATTTGTTTCAAATAAAATAATTATGGTAATCAATATAATATTTCTCTAATTATTTATTTAAAAATAAAATGCTAAATATCTTTCGTTATTAATTTGATAAAACAGATCGAAAATTATGCATAACCTCGTAATAATTTTCAGATCCAAAGATAGCTGATCCTATAATAAACGTGGTTGCACCAGCTTTTAAAATTGAATGTATATTTTTTATATTAATACCTCCATCCACTGCTAAATCAATATTATAATTAGTATTGTCTATTAATTTACGTGTTTGACGTATTTTATTTAAAATCATGGGAATAAACAATTGTCCGCTAAAACCAGGATTTACTGACATTAATACAATTAGATCAATTTTATCCATTACATATTCCAAATAATTAAGAGTAGTGCTAGGGTTAAAAACTAATCCTGCTTTACATCCGTATTCTTTAATCAATTGTAATGATCGATCAATATGTTCTGTTGCTTCTGGATGAAAACTAATATAATTTGCTCCAACAGCAGCGAAATCTGAAATTAATCGATCTATTGGTTTTGCCATTAAATGTACATCAATAGGAATATTAACTCCGTAACTACGTAGTGACTGTAACACCATAGATCCTACGCTTAAATTAGGAACATAATGATTGTCCATAACATCAAAATGTAAAATATCTGCGCCAGCAGATATAACATTAGTAACATCTTCTCCTAATTTAGCAAAATTAGCTGACAAAATAGATGGAGCTATTAAGAACCGTTTCATGCAATTTCCATTAAAGATTAATATACTATAAAATAGTTCATTTTAATTTAATTAAATCAAATAATAATATAAATTTAGAGGATTATATTATTATTTTTTACATAAAATATTTTATTTTCATAAATTTATAAAAACAGAATTGTTTCAAACAAGAATTTATATTTTATATGATTTGTATATTGGAGTAATTATCTATAAGTTTAGATTGTTTATATTTTTTATATCGTATAATGCAAAAATAAATCCCAACATAATTAGAATAAAGAATCTAATTCAATACTATTGAGTTTTAATTTTATTAAATTATGCTTTACTTTAAAAAATAACCCTCTCATGTATATTATACATGCACTAACTATATTAAATGTTAATACTTATTAATCACTAAATATAGTTATTAGTGTCTTCAATGGAAGATGACACTAACTCATGGTTTACGTTAAAAACAGTTTTTACGTTTCCTATAGAAATGGGCAAAACTAAGTTAAGTTGCCCTGATATTGACTTTTTATCGCGTTTCATATATTCTAAATAGTTTTTTGATGTCATTTCTTTTGGACCTCGCACAGGTAAACCTGCGCGTGTTAATAATAATTTTATGCGTTTTGCATCACTGCAATTAAACTGATTTAAACGTAATGCAGTATTTACTGCCATCATGATACCTGCTGCTATAGATTCACCGTGAGACCATTGTGAATAGCCTAGGTATGATTCGATGGCATGGCCATAAGTATGTCCAAGATTTAATACACTCCTAATACCGTGATCACGTTCATCAATTGTAATTATAGATGCTTTTAATTCACAACAACGACGAATACAGTACATTAAGGATGGCGGATGCAAAATTAATAAATCATCCAAATGGGATTCCAACCATCTAAAAAAACTAGAGTCAAGAGCTATAGCGTACTTAATGATTTCAGCTAATCCAGAAGAAAACTCTTTCATACTCAACGTACGCAAGACATCTAAATTGATAACAACAGCAATAGGTTGATGAAAAGCACCAATCATGTTTTTACCAAGTATATGGTTAATTCCAGTTTTTCCTCCAATGGACGCATCTACCTGTGCAAGCAGTGTTGTTGGGACTTGAATAAAACGTATTCCACGTTGGTATGTAGCAGCTGCAAATCCGGTTATATCTCCGATGATACCTCCGCCAAGGGCAATAAGTATTGTACTACGATCATAATTTTTTTTCAGTAATTTAGTAAATATTGTATTTAATGTAATTAGAGATTTGTTCTGTTCACCATCTGGTAAAATTAGTTGATCAGTAACAATGCCTGATCTAGTCAATAAATTACGTAATATATTTAAATAAATCGGCGCCACTCGATCATTGGTAATTAATACTACTTTGTCACCAATATTTAATGGCCAACAGGGTGAGAAATCATTAAACAATTTGTCTGCAATAATAATTGGATAGCTTCTTTTTTGTAATTTTATGATAATTTTTTCCATAGCAAAATTATAAAAACTTTTAATATTAAAACGATGAATTTATAATAACGAGCGTCATACACTGCTTTGTTTACGAAGAATAATAATTTTATTAACGACAATCCTGACATTTTGTTCGTCCGTAGAAATTCTTATATCTGCAATTTCTTCGTACAACGGATTACGTTCTTTTGCTAATACTTCTAGTAATTCGCGAGTATTTCCTGATGCTGATGGGGATCTCAGCAATGGACGTCTTTTATCATGTTGTGTTCGAATTAATTGTTTTTCAATAGCCGTTTCTAAGTATACCACGAATCCACGATCGGAAAGATTATTCCGTGTTATATGAGATTTGACAGAACCACCTCCGGTAGCTAATATGATTCCCTGTTTTTTCGTTAATTCATCGATAATTTTTTCTTCACGATCACGGAATCTAGCTTCTCCTTCTACGTCGAAAACCCAGCTAATATTTGCTCCGGTACGAGTCTCAATTTCTTGATCAGAATCAAAAAACTCCATATTTAATTGATTTGCTAATTGACGCCCAATAGTACTTTTTCCAGCCCCCATGGGGCCAATTAAAAAAATATTATTTTTTTTTAACATATTATGATATGAAAATGATTTCTTCATTTTATCGTTTCATCACTTTATATGAAGACCCAACTGATCGATAAACGCACAGATACAAAAATATGAAACGTTAAAATCATCTTATTTTTATAAATGTACATCTAATATATGATAATATAATAATTGCGATAATACTATTAATTGTTAACATGTAACAACATGCTATCATTGTAATACAAATCTTTGTTCAGATACAACGTAGAAACTTATTTATTCTCATAGTGGAGAACAAATTTGAAAATGGGTAAATAAATATGATCAAATACAGATACAAGGTTAATTTAGTTCCATACAGATAACATGATTGTTTGAAAATATAAGTTTATTTTTAATTAGGGACTTAAGCATCTTATGGTTTAAAATATGGAATGTTATCTCTTTATAAGAGATAAAGAATTGATTTTAAAAACACTGGTGTTGTATGACTTTTCCATATTTTTATATTGATATTTATTATAATAATTAAGTTATTGTTATTTATACTCATATGAGTAGATCAAAGTGACATAAATTTTCAATGTTCATTATCAATCTGTATTGATACATATTCATACAATCAAGAGATATACATTTCTTTCATTAAATATATAAAATAATAAGTTATTTGCATTTTATAATAAATAATGTAGTGTGTTGAAAAATTTAACATACGTATATGTAATTCATGATGAATTGATATGTTAATTATTATGATTAAAAAGCATTTTGATAAATATTAAAACTATAGTTTCTTTGTCATAAATAATATTAGTCTCTCTGACAACGAAAGAGAGATGCGTTAGGTTTTTGATAAAAATTAAAATTTAATATTAAGTATATTTAAACTTGTGTTAATATCTGATTGGTAGTACTTTAAATATGTTATTGAAATTAATTATTTCTCTTAGAAAAATAAATGATTGCATATTTAATATTTACACTGTGTTTCCTTGTATGATAAAAATGTGCCTATACGTAGATATCATAGCTGCTTATTAGTGAATTTAACTATTCGTAAATATTACGGTTATCAGAATTTGAGATTCGTGTGAATTAATAATTGTGTAATAACAGATATTATTTTTTCGTCCTTTTGGTGTTATATATTTTTATTTTTTTAACTATTTTTTAATTCGTTTGAAAATTAAAATGTAGTAATTAGTTCTCTCGTTAATAGATACCAAATTTTTAAGTACTAGGTATATACGGTTAATGTTATATGCATTTTATTGTTTTAAATATTATTTATACATTGAAATAAATTTGCTATAATAAGTTAAAATAGTCATTAATGTAATTAATAACTTTTTAAGTTACATATATAGAGCGTGCTAATTACGTGTAACTGTATAACATAGGCTATTTGTCAAAAATATAAAGAAATAAATAATATATATTGAAAGTATATAAAAATATATATAAGTTATCCCAAATAGGATATACAACATATACGTGATAAAACTATGAACTATTTGCATTTTTAAAAAATGATTAGGTATCATATCGTATGATTTATATAACCCCAGTTGCACAAAAACATTTTGCTAAACTGTTAGTGGATAAGAAACCAGGTACTCAGATACGAGTGTTTGTGGTTAATCCAGGTACAGTTCATGCAGAATGTGGTGTTTGTTTTTGTCCACCAGAAGAATTTAAACCCAGTGATATGATAATTGAGTTTGATCTTTTTTCTGTACACGTAGATCCAGTATATATATCTTTCCTTAAAGACACAAAAATTGACATGATGATTAATGAATTAGATTCTCAACTTACTATTAAAGCTCCTAATGCTACTAAAGAATGCAATAATATAAGAAACAAGATGAACAATGATTCGTTGGAAGATCGGGTGAGACATGTATTACAATTTCAGATTAATCCTCAATTAGAACTACATGGAGGCAGTGTGTCTTTAATACGTATTACTGAAGATCTGTTAGCTGTTATTAAATTTTATGGAGGATGCAATGGCTGCGCAATGGCTAGCTATACCATAAAAGAAGGAATTGAAACTACCTTAAAGAATCTTTTTCCAGAATTAAAAGGGGTACTAGATATGACTCAACATCAACACGGGACGCATTCTTTTTATTAACAATTTTATTTTTTATTTTGAAAAATTTTTTTAGTAAAGTAACCATAACTTTATTGTATAATTGAGTTGATTTGTTTAAAATTTTCAGAATTGCATTTCTATTTGTATTATCCCTAAATTATATATTTGTAAATCTATTTTTTTGTAGAATAAATACAATTTATAGTAATTGACGTAATATCCTGCGTAATGGCTCAGCAGCTCCCCAAAGTAACTGGTCGCCCACGCTAAAAGCTGAAATATATTTGTTACCTGCGTGCAATTTGCGTAACCGACCGATGGGTATTTTGAGTGTTCCGGATACCATAACAGGAGTTAATTTGTTTAATGATTGCGTAACATCATTTGAGATAACTTCTACCCATTTATTATGAGATTGGAGTAATTCTTCTATTTCTGTTAAACAAATGTCTTTTTTAAGTTTTAAAACAAATGCTTGGCTATGACAACGTAATGAGCCCACACGTACGCATAAACTGTCTACTGTTATAATGTTAGAAGTATTGAGGATTTTATTAGTTTCTGCTTGACCTTTCCATTCTTCTTGAGTTTGGCCATTATACATATAATCACCAATCCACGGAATGACATTGCCTATCAAAGGAACTTTGAAGCAATCTACTAATAAGGAATCAGTTTTACTAAATTTAGTAATTATATGTTCAATATCTAGAATAGCCATTGAAGGGGAGGTTAACAAATCAGTTACTATATTGTACACTTGGCCCATTTGTATTAACAGCTCACGCATGGCACGCGCTCCACATCCAGAAGCTGCCTGATACGTGGAGGCAAAAACCCATTCGATTAAATTATGAGCAAATAATCCACCTAAAGACATTAACATTAAACTTACAGTGCAATTGCCTCCTACAAATGTTTTAATGCCGTTATTTATACCTTGTTTTATCAATACTTGATTAACAGGGTCCAAAACAATAATCGCATCATCATTCATTCGTAAAAATGAGGCACTATCAATCCAATATCCTGTCCATCCGATTTTTCTCAATTTTGGATAAATAATTTTACTATATGCACTACCTTGACATGTAATAATAATATCTAAAGAATTAAGCAGATCGGTATTACAAGCGTCTTGTAAAAATAATTCTTGTGATCCTTGAATGTTTGGAGCATGTTCTCCTATTTGTGATGTAGAGAGAAATATTGAGTGAAAATGGCTAAAATCATTTTCTTCTTTCATGCGATTCATTAATACTGAACCTACCATTCCTCTCCAACCAACAAATCCAATATTTTTCATTATCAATCTCGCAGTCATTATTAAGTATCAAGAATATATGTAATCTTATGTGGCACACGTGTATTATAAGTAATATGATGTAATACGTTTGTAATAATATTTTGTAATTTACTTTATAAAAAGCGTAGTGTATATAAAACACAAATAACTTTTAGGAAAATAATAATGAATGAAATGATATCAGCTACAGTTCTATTGTTTTTAATTATGGATCCTATCGGAAATTTACCAATTTTTATGTCGATATTAAAAGATCTAGAACCAAAACGACGTCAAATTATAATAATTAGAGAGATGATAATCGCTTTATTATTAATGTTAGGATTTTTATTTGTTGGTGAACATATTTTAATATTTCTTAATTTACACACGGAAACCGTTTCAATTTCTGGAGGTATTGTGTTGTTTTTAATTGCCATAAAAATGATATTTCCTTCAGAAGAAGGGAATAATACTGGGTTTTCAGATGGAGAAGAACCTTTTTTAGTGCCACTTGCTATCCCTTTAGTCGCTGGTCCTTCAATTTTAGCAACGTTGTTGTTATTGTCTCATCAATATCCTCAGAAAATCAATTTTTTAATTTTAGCATTAATTGTTGCGTGGGGATTATCTATGTTAATTTTGATGTTATCTAATGTATTCTCTCGTTTATTAGGTAGTAAAGGTATCGGGGCATTGGAGAGGTTAATGGGTTTACTATTAGTAATGATTTCTACTCAAATGTTACTTGATGGGATACATAGTTATTTATGTGTATGATTTAATTGAAAAGTTATTTTATTATATAAATATATTTGGATGTTTTAAATTTAATTTTTAGTAGATCCTCTTAAATTAATTAGCATAAATAATTTTTTAAAAATTAAGTATAAAAAAATTTATACATTTATTTATTATTTCACTTAAAGTGCAACAAGCTAATTTTACTATAGTGAAATTACAAAAATTATAATTTTTTAAAAAAATATATATTAATAATTATTTTTATACAGTATTTTGTTTGAAATATAACTTTTTAAAAATTTTGTTAATTAGGCAAAATCATATTTTATTAAGTATTCAAAACAATATTATGAGCTTTCATTATATATAAAAGTCATCAATACAAACACGAAAGCTCATGTAGTAAATTCATAAAACTATTCGACAAATAACGAAAAAATATTAAAAAACCACAATATTTTTAATAAAAAATATTAGTTTAAAACACCACTTGTTAATGACGAATCAGACCATTTATTATGATAAATACATTGTAAATAATGAGGCACTGCATCATCTTTATTGCTGCCAATAATTTCTAAGAATGGAAGGGTATCTTTGAGTCTTTGCTGTGCATTGCTCATTATACAGCCTTTTCCTGCCATTTTTAACATTTCTTGATCATTCATTCCATCCCCAAATGAAATACAATCTTTTAGTTGACAACCTAATAATTTAACTACTTGCTCTAAAGCATGTCCCTTTGAAACTCCTTCTGGCATCACTTCAAGACATGTAGGGAGCGAAAAACTAATATTGATTCGATTATTCCAACGCGCATGTAATTTCTTTTCTAAAGACAACAGTCGTGTGTAATTATTACTAGTGAAATATACTTTACAGATACCATCCAAGGGCAATGTATCTTTCTGATATATATGATAATTAGATTCATATCCGTTATAAAAACAATTTTGTTTTGATATTGATCGGTTGATGAGCCACTTATCATTATAAAAAATATTGGTAATAATTTGAGAATCATGATGTACTACTCGTAATAAATCATCTACAATTTCTGTAGCTAAATCGTAAGAAGCAATTAATTTCCCGTGAGTATTATGTATTCTAGCTCCATTAGAAGTAATCATATAAGAATTAATTTTCAAATTATCACGTATTTGCATAACGTTTGTATGATGCCGGCCAGTAGCAAAAACAAAATGAATATTACGAGTAGTTAATAATTTTAGAATCTTTTTAGTAAAAGACGTTAATCGGTGGTCCGGTGTTAGCAGGGTACCATCTAAATCAGACGCAACGATGCGAAACATTTATTACCTCGCTTTGTTTTTTGTTAAAATGTAGCAAAAATAACCGTTATTATATCAATATATTACGACATAATATCAACAAAAATTGATATATCATAGACATTATTATTAAATAATAATTTATTGAATGAATTTTTCAGTATATTAAATATAATAAAATTTTTAAGCATAAAATTTAATTATTATTACAAATATTTTATAAGTTTATTATATGAAAATGAATATAAATAATTTTCAAATGTACTGAGTTTTTATCGTATCTTTGCGCTGAAATATATATGAAAATATAATTTCAAAACATTTAATATTAATTAAATTAGTATTTTTTTAGAAAATTATATATGTACTGTAATTATATTTATGATATTTATAGCCAATTTTTATATTTGAAATAGATGTATGGAGCAAGTCCTGATAGAATCATTAAAATAATGGCACTAGGATAACCAAATGACCATTGTAATTCTGGCATAAATTTAAAATTCATTCCATAGCTAGATGCAATTAAAGTTGGAGGTAAAAAAATAACTGAGAAAATTTTTATAATTCTATTTTGTTCAATATTAATAAATCCCATTGCTGATTGGGTTAAAGAACTTATTTGATGAAATACATATTCATTATGAGGTAATAACAATGTGATTTCACTTAAAATATCGTTAGCATATTGTTGTTGTGATACAGGTAATTTTACTTTACGTATTAAAAATTTTATTGCTCTTTCAGTATCTAATAAATTAACACGAATTTTCCACCCTATATTCTCCAATATAGCTAAATCAGAAAGCGCATGATCGTATTCATCGATTTGTTGTCCGTTCATAATAACAGAACTCAATGTTTCTAAAGTAGAATAAATATGTTCTATTTTATTTGATAGGTCATCAAGTTTTACCTCAAATAAATTTAATAATAATTCATAGGCATTTCCATTAATTAACAAATGGTTATGCAAATATTTTTGATACATACAAAATACTGGAAATTCTTTTTTACGCGAAGTATATAGACATCCATTATGGATGGTAAAGAATACACTAGAGTTATCTATTTTTTCTTGGCTATTATATGAAAAGAAAAAAGAATGAATATGTAATCCATTTTTATCTTTAAAAAAACGTGTAGTCTTGTTAATGTCTTTCAGTTCAAAAAATTTTATTTTTTGGTGAAGCAAAATGTTTGGTATATAATTATGCCCATCGCCACGTGAATCTATTATATCAATCCAAATAATATTACTTAAAAATGATATTTTATCTTTTTCATTAATACGAAATAAATGATTATTTTTTAATTGAAATATATTATACATATATCATTGCTTCCTCAAAAAATACAAATTAATCTACATTAGATCACAATAAATAAAATTAGATAATAAATAGCCATTTTCATGCCATGTAATTTCGACAACATGACAAAATAGCTATAAACGATCGTCATTGCGTATCAAATATTTATGACGTACAAATAATTCGTAAAGTTTTTATTTATTTGGTAATAAATATAATTCAATTATGATAGTTATTTAAATACTCGGTTAGATGTTATTCACTGAGACATTATAAGTACAATCTGCAGATTAGAGCGGGCATGTTACGCCTAGAATAAAAAGATTGTCAATATTTATAAATATTTTTAATAATAATATAGATACATTTGTATTATATAATAATTCTAATGAGGATTAGATTAATAACTCTCTGAAAATTCAATAAAATAGCAATATAAGTTTATACGAATAAAAGGGCTTCACTCTTGATGAGTGACATCAACATACTTTTAAACAATCTATCGGTAATTCATTAACAAATCTAGATGGTGATTGCATGATCATCTCTTTTCCGTAAATATAACGAGTTTCTGAATAACTAATTATTAATGTATGCATAGCATGTGTGATGCCGACATAAATTAATCTACGTTCTTCTTCTAATAATTCTTTATTAGTTAAAGAAACATAATTTGAACAAATCCCTACTTTGGAAAATTCTAATCCTTTTGAAGCATGTAGCGTCATGAGTTGTACTTGCATCTAAATAAGTTCTAGATAAATTTTCTTCAAATTCTAAAAAAAATATACGATAAAAATTGTTGTAATGGATATGTATTTACCGTTGATGCTGATAGCATACTATATTGCTTACTCATTGCTATAAACTCTTCAATATTTTGTATGCGTTCACAATATGTTGGTGCTGATATATTTTTAATACATATTCCATAATCCGACCTTCCTAATAATATAAAAAATTTGTTCATACAAGGGCAATATGATGGGCATGTAATTTTTTAAAGAATCTATCAATATAATAAATTGTTTTAGAGCAATAGCAGATCTTTCTTTAATAATTTTTTTTGAAATAAATAAGCTACTTTCCCGGAAGCTCAAGTGATTTAAATTAGCGTATTTTTTAATAACTTCTAAAGTACGTTGACCAATTCCTCTATTAAGTGTGTTGATGATTTGCATATAAGCAGTGTCATTATTCTGATTAACAATAAATTTTAAATAAGCTATGATATAATATCTCTAATTTCTTTGCGTTCAAAAAAAATCCTATTCCTCCATGTATGTAATAAGGTATATTTTTTTTAATAAAATTTCTTCTAATAAATGAGATTGAAAATTATTTCGATATAAAATAGCGTACTCATTTAGCAAACCATGTCGTTTTTTTTCAATCTATTAGATGATTTTTCACAAACATAGCCTTTACCTATTACATTAGGAACACAATAAAGAAAAATAGCATCTCCTTTATTTTTACATGTCCATAAATTTTTCTTGAAACGTGTGTCGTTTTTACAAATGAGAGTATTGGCAGCTCTTAAAATATTATTAGTAGAGCGATAATTCTGTTCTAATGTAATAATCCGTACACGTGTAAAATCTTCTAAAAATCATTGAAAATTTTTTATTTGCGCTCCTCTCCAACCATAAATAGATTGATCATCATCGCCAACAATCATTAAATTATTATTTTCTCCTGATAAAAGACGTAACCAAGCATATTACACCGTATTAGTATCTTGAAATTCATCCACTAAAATATTAACAAATCGTTTTTGATAATAATGTAAAATATTCGGATAATTTAAACATAACATATATGCGCGTTTCAATAATTCATTAAAATCTATTAATCCAGAACGATTACATATGTCTTGATAAGACTGATAAATTCGGAACCATGTCATTTTTATTGAATTGCTATTAATATTTATATTTGGAATATCTGGAATCTTATTTTTCTCACTATTGATATAATGCATAGCTTGTATACGCTATACTTGTTTTCATTTAAGTTTAGTGAGCGTATTAATTGTTGCAAAAGTTGAATTTGATCGTTGTTATCGAAGATTTGAAAATTTTTTGGTAAATTTGCATCTACGTAATGAACGCATAGTAACCGATTTGCTAATCCGTGAAAAGTACTAATCCATAAATCACTTTTTTTAAACACCAATTAAGAATTGTATACGATTTCACATTACTGAAGTAGCTTTATTCGTAAAAGTAATAGCCATTATTGACCATGGTGTATATTTTTTTACTAATTGTAGCCAGAGAATGCGATTAACTAATGCTCGAGTTTTTCCGCTACCAGCTCCAGATAACACCAATATATTTTGATCATTAGAAGTTACCGCTTCTTGTTGTTTATCATTTAATTGATCAAGAATGTTATAAACATTCATAAAATATTACAACACATAGTAAATAATTGTCTATAGATATATAAATTCAACACAATATTAACATTTATAATAAATATGTTAATGACATTAATTTTGAAATTTTCAAATGTGGTAACAGTGTTGCATCAACTGAAAAAAATTGATTTAAGTTATATTGACTAATCCAACAAGCCTGCATCCCAGCATGTATTGCTCCTTTTATATCTGTATGCAAATCATCTCCCACATGTAGAATATTTTTACAAGATATTCCAAAACGCTTCGAAGCTAAATAATACATATCTTTATAAGGTTTAGCACGACCATTAATTCCAGCACGTAGTACATCTTGAAAATATTGTTGTAATCCACAAGAAATAGGATTCGCATTACCATTAGTAATTGCAATTAATGGCCATTTAGAACTTAATGCTGATAATACATTATGTGTACTAAGAGAAATATCGATTTTGTTGCGCCAATGTATAATAATTTCCATAGCGTAATCAGCGCCTAATTGTGCTTCATTTTTAGTTAATCCTGATTGTAATAAAATTATCTTTAAAGATTTCCAACGCCAATAATTTACATCATGACAAATATTTGGTTCTATACATTGAAGCATTTTACGCGATTGATAATAATCCCTGTTTTGTATTTTAGATAATGCGGGATGATATTGTTGCAAAAACAATATTGACTTTTCTTCGGCACGATTTATTACTGGATAATTATCATATAATGTGTTATCTAAATCTAAAGTTATAGCATGAAAAGGCTGTAATGTACGGTAAACATGCATAATTTATACCTTTAATGTCATGAAATTACAATCGTTGTTTTTTCAATGAAACATGTATATACTCACTGCATTATATGGATATAATGCATAAAAATTAAATACTAAATAAAGTTTCAATATAAAACGCGTGAGTTAAAAACAGTAAAACATTTTTGGTGGATTTATTGTATGTTTATAAATTGATGTATCCATCATATACATAAGACGTTGATCCAGTCATGTACAATGCATTACTTGCCCCTTTCCAATTTACTGATATAGTACCTCCAGGTAAGATTACGTTTACTGATTCATATAATAACCCCTGTTGAATACCTACGGCAACTGCCGCACAAGCGGCAGTTCCACAAGCTTGCGTTTCCCCTACGCCGCGCTCATATACTCGTAATCGAATATTACTACAGTTAATAATTTGCATAAAACTTACATTGACTCGTTCTGGAAAACAATGATGATCTTCTAATGCCGACCCTAATGCAGTAACTTGGATGTTTTCTATTTTTTCTGATAAAATAATACAATGAGGATTACCCATAGATACTACACCACATAGTATTACTTGTGTAGGCAAAAATAAAATATAAGTTTTTTGATATTGTGATGTATAAAACGGAATAAGTTTTGGATCAAAAATAGGTGACCCCATATTAACAGATACACGATTGCCATTCATAATAGATAATATTATACGATTAGTGCGGGTACTAATATGAATGTTTTGTTTATTAGTTAATTTTTTTAAACAGACAAATTGCGCAACACAACGTATACCATTACCACATTGATTTACTTCCGTTCCGTCCGCATTATAAATTCGACAATGAAAATCTATTGTTGGATCATAAGGAGGTTCTACTATTAACAATTGATCAAAGCCAACCCCATAACATCGATTTGATAAATATCTGATATTTTCAGAAGTAAGATGTATATTTTGAGTGATAGCATCTATGATGACAAAGTCATTGCCCAACCCATTCATTTTGGTAAATCGCATACCTTCCTCACATAGCATCACACATCACTGATCTTTGGAAATGGTTTTAATATTGTATTACGCTCAACTATTATTGATTTTATTATATTTATTGCAGCATCTGAAAGAAATACAAATACTTTTGATTACATTGTAAAATAGAATACATAAAAACATTGCTTATATTATAGAAAAAAAGAACATAGCTCATACTGTTTAGAAAATATCTTTTGGATAATAACAAATTAAAAATGATTTACATCTATTTGATCATCATAACATCTTTACAAAAAAACACTTTATAATGTTTATCTTTTTAATTATTTATTTAGATTTTATAAATTTTATATAACAATTGATATATCTATTGAAATTAATTTTTAATAATCATAATGATGATTATCATTGCAATGATCAATAAAGGTATATTCTTATTTAAAATAAAAATATCATTGTTTATAGCAGTACACTTTTTTATAAAAAGTATCCTTTTAAACTATTACAACAAAAATGATAATACTTTAAATAACTAAAAATACTGAATAATCTATATGCACAGAATTATTAATACCTGTTACCTTCTTTATTTTCATCAATCATTAAAGTATCATATGTAAATAAATGAGACAGATTTTGTAATTAATAATAATCAAATCATTTTATACAAAATTTTTTATTTTCAATATTTATAAAAACATAATAAAAAATTAAAATTTTAAATGTGATAGTATTGAAATACTATAAGCGATAATATACAAAAAAACTTTTTCTATAACTTATCGAAGATAATATTTATTTAAGTATTAATTTTTTAAATATCAAAATACTATAATTGTATACGATATACAATATCGCCACAAAACTGCTGATGATTTACTTAAAACGTTTTAATTGTATAAAGATTAAGAATCTGAACGCAACATATTACTTTTATTACTTAATTATAAAAAATAATTAAAATTAATTAAAGCAATAAACATTTATTTATCTTACAAATTTTTTAACAAAGGTCTCTTACAATATAGTTATATAAAAACATTTAAATTAATTAAAGATTACAATCATATTGTCTTGGCATAATTATACTGATGAAAACTAAAATTTTAAAAATTGCTACACGAAAAAGTCAACTTGCTATTTGTCAAGCTCAATATGTTTATGATGAATTAAAACGTTATCATCCAACATTAAGCATAGAGTTAATACCTATTGTAACAACAGGAGATAAATTTTTAAATATTAATGCAAAAAATAAAATCAAAAAAGGTGCATTTATTAAAGAATTAGAACATGCATTAATAAACTTTCGTGCCGATATTGCTGTGCATTCTATGAAAGATATTACAGTACCTTTACCGCATGAATTAACTCTTCCAGTTTTATGTAAACGCAATGATCCACGTGATGCTTTTGTTAGTTTAAAATACCCTAACATAGATACGTTACCTATTGGTAGTACAATAGGTACATCAAGTTTACGTAGACAATGTCAAATACGAGCGCAGCGCCCAGATCTAGTAGTCAGTAACTTACGAGGTAATATAGATACTAGATTAAAAAAATTACAATATGGACAATATGATGCAATAGTTTTAGCTGTAGCTGGATTACAACGATTACAGTTACATGAGTACATTCGTGTTTATATTGATCCGTCCGATCTATTACCAGCAATGGGACAAGGTGTTATAGCCATTGAATGCCGTTCGGATAATGCTGATATTTTATCCTTATTATCGCCATTATATCATCAAGAAACCTCATTTCGTGTCAGGGCAGAGCGCGCTGTTACTACTTATTTGGAAAGTTATTGTCACTTACCAATTGCTAGTTATGCTGAAATTGAAGAGGATCAAATATGGCTACGAGCGCTTATTGGATTACCTGATGGTAGCAAGATTACTCGTACTGAAGGAAGAGCGCCTTTAGATCAAGCAGAAAAATTAGGTTTTATCCTTGCTGAAGATTTATTAATTAAGTTTAAACGATAACATGTTTTTATTTGGTTAATTTAATCATGTATCGAATTAACAATTATGAATATTTTAATTACTCGTCCTTCTCCATATGGAGAGCAATTGGTAAATAAATTACTTTCTTTTGGTAAATTTGCATATCATTTGCCATTGATTTACTTTTCTACAGGAAAAGAATTATGTGCATTAGAACAGAAATTAAATCTACTTTCTGAAGGAGATTTTTTGTGCATTATATCGCAGCATGCAATTAAATATGCTCATAATCAATTACTTGACATAGGAATATCTTGGCCTACCAAATTAGCATATTATTCCATTGGTTATGCAACTAGTGTAATGATGTACAAGTTATCAGGAATATTAGTGAAATATCCTACAATCCAGGAAACTAGTGAAAATTTATTACAATTACCTGAACTAATGTATAGTTATGGAAAGCGCGCTCTTATTCTGAGAGGAAATAATGGACGTACTATTTTAGACAACACTCTCCAAAGAAGAGGAGTGTTTGTTGCGTCCTGCGAATGTTATACTAGACAACCGTTGCGGTATGATAGAGAAGAACAATCATCTAAGCTATTAGAATTGAATATTAAAATAGTAGTAGTTACTTCTGGGGAAATATTGCAACACCTATATTATTTAATTCCTGAATCTTATCGTACATCTTGGTTAATACGATGTAAATTAATCGTGGTAAGTGTGCGTCTAGCTAAATTAGCTAGACGTTTAGGTTGGACAGATATTATTATAGCGCGGTCAGCAAACAATGAGGTACTAACTCATATTTTGATTAAGAATTCATAATTTATGAACATTCTAAATTCATATGCAAATAATTACTTCTATAAACACATATAAAAGTTTTAAAAAATGCAATAACAAAAATACTTAATCTCTCTCAATATAGTTTATAGGAATCGGCGAGAGAGGATTTGAACCTCCGACCTCCTGGTCCCAAACCAGGAGCGCTACCAAGCTGCGCCACTCGCCGATGCTTTCTGATTTGCATATAATTTTTTCGTATTATATTATATATATCTTCCATTGAAGAATATTGAAATGCTAATAATCAATCATTTTATTTGCGATACAATAATAATTATTTTTCTGCGAAGGAAGGGATTTGAACCCTCACGTCTTGATCAAGACACTAACTCCTGAAGTTAGTGCGTCTTCCTATTCCGCCACCTTCGCTTTATGTCATTTATTTTGAATGGGTGATTGATGGGATTCGAACCCACGACTTCTGGAACCACAATCCAGAGCTCTACCAACTGAGCTACAATCACCATCGATCAGCTTCAATTTTTTCATAAAAATTTAAATAAATCAACGCGTCCGACAGGATTTGAACCTGAAACCTTCGCCTCCGGAGGGCGATGCTCTGTCCAGTTGAGCTACGAACGCTGAATTAACATATATATTTAATGCAAATTTATATCAACAAAATATAGTTTAATCAATTTGCATTAATAATTTTTTTTGGTACATATATATTGTTCACTGAATTTCATTAAAAACAACTGCTGAAAAAATTTTTATGAAATCAAAGAATATTTTATAGTTTATTGTGTATCTTACATAAAAAATATTTATAAATATTGATATACCCATAAAACTATATAGTAGATGAGAGAAATAATGTGGACACATCTTCAACATCTACATCTACATCTACATCTACATCTACATATTTTATCATATATCTGATATTTGTATCATATACATATTACAGAAATAATTAATTAAAAATTTATTACTTATACATGAAGATATTAGAAATATATGGGTATGTAAGTATTCTAAATACCGCCATAATACTTAATTCATAAAAATAAACCATTATGAAAAATATGCGAGGACAACAATTAAAAATTGTATATAGATAATTTATTAAATAAATTTTTATATAAAAATCTGAAAAATTGTCGCCATAGAAAATAGCAAATAGTCTTTTTTTTAAAATATGTGTTAATACAGTAAACGATAACTATTGCAATAAATTAGCAGCGCTTCATCATATCAAAGAATTCATCATTGGTTTTAGTCATAGATAATTTATTCATCATGAATTCCATTGCATCAATTTCACTCATTGGATGAATAATTTTTCGTAAAATCCATATTTTTTGCAGTTCATCTTGAGTAGTTAACAGTTCTTCTTTCCTAGTTCCAGAACGATTGTAATCAATAGCCGGGAAAACACGCTTTTCAGCTATTTTCCTTGATAAATGTAGTTCCATATTGCCAGTTCCTTTAAATTCTTCATAAATTACTTCATCCATTTTTGATCCAGTATCTATTAAAGCAGTAGCTATAATAGTTAAGCTTCCTCCTTCTTCCATATTACGAGCCGCTCCGAAAAAGCGTTTTGGACGATGTAAAGCATTAGCATCAACCCCTCCTGTCAACACTTTTCCGGATGAAGGTACTATAGTATTATAGGCTCTTGCTAATCGAGTAATGGAATCTAACAAAATAATAACATCTTTTTTGTGTTCTACTAATCGCTTAGCTTTCTCAATTACCATTTCAGATACTTGAACATGACGAGATGCTGGCTCATCAAAAGTAGATGCAATGACTTCTCCGTGCACTAAGCGTTGCATTTCAGTAACTTCTTCTGGACGTTCATCTATTAAAAGTACTATTGATACGCAGTCTGGATGATTATGACTAATGCTTTGTGCAATATTTTGAAGAAGTATAGTTTTTCCGGCTTTAGGAGGCGCTACAATTAAACCGCGCTGTCCGCGCCCAATAGGTGATGCTAGGTCCAATACTCTCGCGGTTAAATCTTCCGTAGAACCATTTCCTCTTTCCATGCGTAATCGTGAATTGGCATGTAATGGAGTAAGATTTTCAAACAAAATTTTATTACGAGCATTTTCCGGTTTATCATAATTTACATCATTTACTTTAAGCAATGCAAAATAACGTTCACCTTCTTTTGGAGGTCTAATTTTCCCAGAAATAGTATCTCCAGTACGTAAATTAAAACGACGAATCTGGCTTGGAGACACATAAATATCATCTGGTCCAGCAAGATAAGAGCTATCACTAGATCTAAGAAACCCAAAACCGTCTTGTAATATTTCTAATACACCATCCCCAAAAATATCTTCTCCAGTTTTAGCATGTTGTTTAAAAATAGCAAAGATAATATCTTGCTTGCGCATACGTGCTAAATTTTCCAGACCCATACTTTCTCCGAGATGTACTAATTCAGAAACTGGTATGTTTTTTAATTTTGTAAGATTCATAATTATGGATTCTTAAATTGGAGTTATATACACTGTCGGTATTACAAAGATAAAGTATACATGTAACATAATGGAATAATTTCCCTTACAACACATATTTAATTGTTTATCCCATGCCTACAATTTCTAGCATGAATAAACGTTAAAGTGTTTACTTACTATCGGATTATCACAGAAAATAGATTTATAAAAAATCCATCGGTAATCTTTACAACCATATTGGAAATATAGTCTATAATTAATTTAATTGTATTACCTGTTATTGCCACTATTACATAGTGGCAATATATTTATATTCCATTATAAATTAAACATTTATAATTAATCATATACGACATGTTGTCATTCTACTGTAATCCTAAAGAAACGTCTACTAACATATAAAATAATTTTAAAAATTATAAATGTTTCAAATAAGTGCTCATTTATATATGTATCTTTAAAAATTCTTGTAATTTTTGTTTGGACAGCAACCCTACTTTAGTAGATAACACCGTTCCATGACGAATCAATAATAAAGTTGGGATACTCTTAATCCCATAGTTTTTTGTAGTTATTGGGTTTTCATCTATGTTTAATTTTGCTACTTTTAATGTGTCATTAAACTCAACAGCGATATCTTCTAAAATAGGTATCATTGCTTTACAGGGATTGCACCATTCAGCCCAAAAATCAACTAAAAAAAGATTGGTAGAGTTTGACACCGTTTCTTTAAAATTAGAATCTGTTAGGTGCATGATAATTTGATTCATTTATCCTCCTTATAATTTATTTTCTTCTAATCATTATATATCATTATTATTAATTTATTTATTTTATGTATATTGTTGAATATATAAAGTTATTTATATAACTGATTATGTAACATGATTTTTTATTGTTTTTATTCAAAATAAATTCATTCTTATTTGGGAATCAACTCAATGATCTTTCATTGTAATAATGTCGCGGGTAATTACAAAAATTTAGTCCTGTTTTAATCATTAATTAAATGATAGACTTTTCATGTTTTGCATATAACTTCTTAGTTGAATTCCAACTTTTTCTATTGTATGATTTCGAATCATGTCATTAGTATTACGCAAAACAATGTTATCAACGTTAACATTCTTGGATGACATACCTAAATCTCCTGTTCTTAAATTAGGTATTATAGTCGTTTTTAACAAAGGTACTACCGTATCACAAAATAAATAATTACCGTATTCTGCGGTGTCAGAAATTACCATATTCATTTCATATAATTTTTTACGAGCTATAGTATTTGCAATCAAAGGTAACTCGTGTAATGATTCATAATATGCTGATTCTGGTGCTATTCCAGATTTTATCATCGTGTCAAAGGATAATTCTATACCTGATTTGATTATAGCTACCATTAATATCCCATAATCAAAATATGTTTGTTCCAAAATTTCTTGTTGATAATGTGGAGCTTGTTCTAATGGAAGTTGACTGGTTTTTTCTCTCCAATTAAGTAATTTAGCATCATTATTTTCCCAATCCAACATCATTTCTTTAGAAAATATTCCATTAAGTATATTTTCCATATGTTTTTCAAAAACTGGTTTTAATATATTTTTTAGTTTTTCAGATAATATAAAAGCACGTATCTTAGAAGCGTTAGATAATCGATCCATCATTAATGTAATACCTCCTTGTTTTAATGCTTCAGTTATGACTTCCCAGCCACATTGAATGAATTTTCCTGCGTATGCAGCATTAACACCATTGCTAATCATATAATCAAAACAAAGAATGGATCCGGCTTGTAACATTCCACATAAAATAGTTTGTTCTCCCATAAGATCTGATTTAACTTCTGCTACAAATGAAGATTCTAATACCCCAGCACGATGACTACCAAGTGCAAATGCCCAGGATTTTGCTAATGTCATGCCCATATCATATGTATCGTTTTCTTCGTGTACGGCGATTAAAGCAGGTACCCCAAATCCTCGTTGATATTCTTGACGAACTTCTGTACCGGGACATTTTGGAGCAACCATGATGACAGTAATATCTTGACGAATTTTTTCTCCAACTTCTACAATATGAAATCCATGTGAATACCCCAATGTGGATCCATGTTTCATTAAAGGTTCTATTTGTCGTATCACTGATGTGTGACATTTATCTGGAGTTAAATTAATAACTACATCTGATTTAGGAATAATTTCGTCATAAGTTCCTACAGGAAATCCGTTCTGTGTTGCTCTTTTCCAAGATTCTTGTTTATTAAGAATAGATTCACGACGTAAAGCGTATGTAATATTTACCCCAGAATCTCTCATATTTAAACCTTGATTCAAACCTTGAGACCCACAGCCTATTATAGCTACTTTTTTAGATAATAATGCCTGAATTCCATCAGAAAATTCATTGTTACTCATAAATCGACATTTTCCCAAATGTTTTAATTTTTCTATGAAAGTTAATGTATTAAAATAATTAGTCATAAAATATCTCTTTAAAATAATGTTAAAAAATAATTTAATAACTTTCCATCACAATGTTTTATTAATTTAAAAATACTTCAAACACTGGATTAGTTGTAACATCGTGCCATTCGTATCCTAATTTAGATAGATATTCTTTAAATTCTGATTCTTTTTGATTAGATAGTTCAAACCCGGCTAGAACACGTCCGTAATCAGTACCATGATTTCTATAATGAAATAAAGAGATATTCCAATTAGCACCTAAAGTATGAAGAAATTTCAATAATGCTCCTGGAGCTTCTGGGAACTCAAAACTAAAAATTCGCTCCTGTAAAGGCTGGAATAAACGTGCTCCTACCATGTATCTAACATGCAATTTAGCCATCTCGTCGTCAGATAAATCTACAACGTGAAAACCATTAGCGAGTATTTCTTGAACTATTGTTTTTCTTTCGGAAAGTCCGTGCTTCAAACGTATACCAATAAAAATACAAACGTTTTTAGATCCATTGAAGCGATAATTAAATTCTGTTACTGATCTGTTTCCTAATATTTTATAGAATTCTAAAAAACTACCTTTTTTTTCTGGAATAGTAATCGCCATTAACGCTTCTCGTTGTTCTCCTAGTTCGCAACGTTCTGAAATATAACGTAGTTCATGAAAATTTATATTGGCACCTGAAAGAACATGAGCTAATCTTTCACCTCGAATTGCATATTTTTGAATATACTTCTTCATTCCAGCTAATGCTAACGCACCTGAGGGTTCAGCAATAGCACGTACGTCTTCGAATAAATCTTTTATTGCAGCGCAAATTGCATCATTATCCACTGTAATTACATCATCTAGGTATTCTTGACATAGACGAAATGTTTCATTGCCAACACATCGTACAGCTACTCCTTCAGCAAATAGACCTACTTTATGTAACCATACTGGCATACCGGCCGATAAGGCGGCACACAAAGAAGCCGATTCTGCTGATTCAACTCCTATAACTTTTATTTGTGGCATAAGATGTTTAATTAATACAGAAACACCTGCAGCTAAACCACCTCCTCCTACTGGAACAAAAATGCGATCTAAATGAGCATCTTGCTGCAATAATTCCATAGCTAATGTTCCTTGTCCCGCGATTACCGTTGGATGATCAAATGGAGGAATAAAAGTTAATTGATGTTTATCAGCTAAATACATAGCTTTAATTTTAGCCTCATCAAAATTAGCTCCACATAATAACGGTTTTCCTCCAAAATCACGTACTGCATCTATTTTTATGTCAGCGGTATTTATAGGCATCACAATCAAAGATGTAATACCTAGACGAGTAGCAGAAAAAGCTACCCCCTGAGCGTGATTACCTGCTGAAGCGGTAATAACTCCAGAAGATTTTTGTGTTTCATTAAGACTTGAGATCATAGCATAAGCTCCACGTAGTTTAAAGCTATGTACCGGCTGTCTATCTTCTCGTTTAACTAATACTGTATTTTCAAGACGTTCTGATAATTTGTTCATAATTTGTAATGGAGTTATTTGCGCTACTTCATACACATGAGAGCGCAAAGCAGTACGTAGATACTCTGCAGGACATGGAGCATGAGAAAAAGAATAAATTTTTTTCATTTAGGATGTTATCCTAATAATTTAGATTTATCACGAACCGCGCCTTTGTCTGCGCTTGTTACTAAGTGGGCGTATGCTTTTAAAGAAATAGATATGTTTCTATTTCTGTTTGTTGGAGTCCACGCTTTATTTCCTCGAGCAATTTCTGCTGCATGTCGTATTTTTAATATATGCTCAGAAACTTCTAAAGTAATACTACGCATGCTAATATCGATATTAATTATGTCCCCGTCATGTACTAGTCCAATTAATCCTTTATTAGCTGCTTCCGGAGATATATGACCAATAGATAGTCCTGATGTTCCTCCTGAAAATCTACCATCTGTAATCAAAGCGCAACACAAATCCAACCCCATGGATTTAAGAAAAGATGTTGGATATAACATTTCTTGCATACCTGGTCCACCTTTTGGTCCTTCATATCGAATTACAATAATATCGCCAGAATGTACATTTCCTGTTAAAATTGCTTGAACAGATTCCTCTTGACTCTCATACACCTTAGCTGGTCCACTAAATTTTTGAAGGTTTATATGAACTCCAGCTGTTTTTACAAGACATCCATCTACAGCAAGATTGCCGTACAATACTGCTAAACCTCCATCTTGGCTATAAGCATGTTCACGTGAACGAATACATCCCGAGCAACGATCCGTATCTAACGAAGTCCATCTGTTTTTTTGCATAAAAGCTTGTATGCTACGTATTCCTGCTGGCGCTGCAGCATACATATTTTTTGATTCGAAATTATCACATGAAACAATATCATAACTTAATAACGTTTCTAATAAAGATTTATTCAATATATTACGTGTGTCTTCATGTAACAAGCCACAACGATGTAATTCACCAAGCACACCCATTACTCCTCCGGCTCGATGAAAATCTTCCATGTGATATCGTTGAGTATTTGGAGCTACTTTGCATAAATGCGGTACTTTTCGAGATAGCTTATCAATATCTGCCATAGTGAAATCTATCTCTCCTTCTTGAGCGGCCGCAAGTAAGTGTAATACAGTATTAGTAGAGCCACCCATTGCAATGTCTAACATCATTGCATTTTCAAAGGAAGACTTGTTAGCTATATTACGCGGTAGAACAGAATAATTATTCTCTTCATAATAAGATTTAGCTAAATGAACAATATATTTACCAGCATTTAAAAATAATTTTTTGCGATCGGAATGAGTAGCCAACAACGATCCATTACCCGGTTGTGCTAATCCCAATGCTTCTGTTAAGCAATTCATGGAGTTCGCCGTAAACATCCCTGAACAAGATCCGCATGTAGGACACGCCGCTGATTCAATGCGTTGTTGATCAACATCAGAAATATTAGGATCTACGGAACAAGTGATCGCGTCAATTAAATTTAACTTAACGTTTTGATTAGAAAAAGCTATTGTACCAGATTCCATTGGTCCACCTGATACAAAGATAGCTGGAATATTTAAGCGTAATGCCGCCATTAACATTCCAGGTGTTATTTTATCGCAATTAGAAATGCATACCATAGCATCAACGCAATGAGCATTAATCATATATTCCACAGAATCAGCAATAAGATCTCTAGATGGCAAAGAATATAGCATGCCGCTATGACCCATGGCAATTCCATCGTCTATTGCAATAGTATTAAATTCTTTTGCAACTCCTCCGGTAATATTAATTTGTTCAGACACTAATTCTCCTACGTTTCGTAAATGTATGTGCCCAGGAACAAATTGGGTAAATGAATTAACCACAGCAATAATCATTTTATCAAAATCTTCAGTGGTCATACCTGTAGCACGCCATAATGCTCGAGCACCAGTCATATTACGACCGTGCGTAGTAGTAGTAGAGCGATATTTAGGCATAATAGTTAAAACTCCAGTATCCTCTATATTATTGAATATTGATTATCTTAAGAATTAATATTTGTATCAATTTAGTATTGCTAGTGCACTGGATCTAACCAATTCCATTGATCTTCAGTAATTCCGGTAAATAAGTTAAAAAATAAGTGCTGTAATTTTTTAGTAATAGGTCCGCATGTACCAGCACCTACCTTAATTCCATCTACACTACGTACTGGAGTTATTTCGGCAGCAGTACCAGACATAAATATTTCATCAGCTATGTATAGAGATTCACGGGACAATACTTGTTCTTGTACTTCTAAACCAATATTTACTGCTAACTTAATAATAGCATCACGTGTGACTCCAGGTAAAATAGAAGAAGCACATGGTGGCGTTAAAAGAACATTATTTTTAACTTCAAATAAATTTTCACCAGCACCTTCTGAAATATAACCATATATATCTAAACCTATTCCTTCTTGATAACCATTTCGGTGCGCTTCATTACTAATTAACATAGATGATAGGTAATTTCCGCCAGCCTTCGCTGTGCTTGGAAGGGTATTTGCTGGAACTCTATTCCAGGAAGATACCATAACATCAATCCCTTGTTTCAAAGAATTTTCTCCCAGATAAGGCAACCAAGAAAAAGCTGCTATAGCAATGTCGGTGGCGTATCCGGGAGTCGGATTAATTTTCATACCTACATTTCCAATAAATACGAGAGGACGGATATATGCATTAATTAAATTATTCTTTCGAATAATAGTTCTACAAGCTTCCATTAAATCATCAATACTCCAAGAAATAGGCATACGATAAATTTTTGCGGAATTATATAATCTTTGTATGTGTTCACGATGACGAAATATAACGGGACCTTTATGTGAATTATAACATCTCATACCTTCAAATACTGATGATCCATAATGCAAAGCGTGAGACATTACATGTACTTTAGCTTCCTGCCATGGTACGATTTCCCCATTAAACCAAATAAAGTGTGATATATTCATCTGATATCTTCCTCGGTAATATAGTCGAAGAAAGTATGAATGTAATTGTTATTTTTTAATTTATTCAATTTTAATATAATGTATATCCATTAATTTATTTAATTGTGCAGATAATAAATATATTGCTCTATTGCTAGAAACAGTTAATAAAATGTTTATTTTCTTCTTGTTGAACTTACTATATGACAACATATTTAATGTATGTAACTCAAATCCACGATGACGAATAACCCGGAGAATACGTTCAAGTACCTCTGGGCAAAACCTGGCTTTTATAAACAACGAATAATGTGTCATATTACTGCTCCAACATAGCATCATTTGAAGAACCAGGTGGAACCAATGGCCAAACGTTTTCATGTTCATTAATCAGCGCATGTAGCAAAAAAGGTCCTGTGTGTGTAAATAACATATTAATTGCGTCTAAAATTTGAGATGTATAAGTAATACGTACTCCATGAATATCAAACGCTTTAGCCAAAACAAGAAAGTTGGGATTATCTGTTAATGTAGTTTCACTGTAACGTTTATTGAAAAATAATTGTTGCCATTGACGCACCATTCCTAAACGTTGATTATCTAACAAAACAATTTTAATAGGCAAATTTTTACGTTTAATAGTGGCGAGCTCTTGTACGTTCATCATAAATGAACCATCACCAGAAATACATATCACCATATGATTGGGTCGGCCAATTTGAGCCCCAATAGCTGCGGGCGTGCCAAACCCCATGGTTCCCAGGCCTCCAGAAGTAATAAAATTCTCTGGACGACTGAATTGCATATGTTGAGCAGCCCACATTTGATGTTGCCCAACATCTGTAGTAACCACAGTATCGTAAGGGGCATTTTCGCTGATTGTTCGTAATAAAGTTGGAGCATAAATCTTATCATCAGATGATTGATAAGACCAGCGATACTTTAATTTTAAAGATTTTACTTTTTTTCTCCATGGATCAATAGACAAAGATTGTGTTAGCGCAGATAACAAATCATTTAAATTGCCAGATAAAGAAACATTTGCTAAGCGCAGTTTACTAAATTCTGAAGGATCAATATCCACATGAATTACTTTTGCTTGTGGAGCAAAAGTATGTAATCGTCCAGTTACTCTATCGTCAAATCGAGCTCCTATCGCAATTAATAAATCAGATTTTTGTACTGCTAAATTAGCTGCTTGATTTCCATGCATGCCTAACATTCCTAGATAACAATCTTCTGTATAATCTGGTGCACCTAGTCCTTTTAATGTGACTACAGTAGGTATTTTGGTTTTAGAAATAAATGTACGTAATGAAGTTACTGCTCCAGCCATACCTACACCTCCGCCTACATAAAGTATCGGTTGACATGCTTGCAGCATTAGCACTCGAGCTTTTTCTATATCACTTTCAATACTACAAATATCTTTTTTATTAATATAGTAGTTTGAGATTAATTTGCCAGTAGATAATTGAATGTCTTTTGGTATATCTATTAACACTGGACCTGGTCTGCCTTCAGAAGCAATAAAAAATGCTTCATCAATAATATTAGGTAGCATGTTTAATGAATGCACTAAAAAGCTATGTTTAGTGCAAGCTAAAGATAAACCTAATACATCTATTTCTTGAAATGCATCAGTACCAATAAATTCTAATCCCACTTGTCCAGTAATAGCTACTATAGGGATGGAATCTAATAATGCATCAGCTAATCCAGTGATGAGGTTAGTAGCTCCTGGACCAGAGGTCGCAAAACATACACCAATTTTTCCAGTAGCTCGAGCGTATCCTATAGCAGACATAATTGCACCTTGCTCATGCCTACATAATAAATGCTCTACTTCAGAGTCAAACAGTGCATCATATATCGGCATAATTGCCCCACCCGGATAACCAAAAATAATTTCCACACCTTTTTTTCTCAGCGCTTTTATGGTCCACTGAGCTCCGTTCATGTTTCTTTCCTCGTATGATTTTATGAATGAAATAATAATCTAATCAGGTCTCTGATGTAAATAAACCGATTTTGAATCAATTACAAAGTGTATGGAAATTACATATTGTTTGTTAGATTCAAGTAGATTTGGAATATCAGTAAATATTTGTACGCAAAAATGTTTAAAATAATTTTATTTTTTCAAAATGACTATATATTGCGTGCTAACTGCATGAAAAATATTTTTATTTTTAAAATTAAATAATATAATAATTTTTCTGGTTTCAGGTGAAATATTGTTTGCTTGTATAGAATTTCTTTTAAATGGCTATATATCGTATAATTGTTGATAGTTAACTTTTGAAATAACCATTTAATTATATATTGTATTAAAAACTAACAATAATATTTTAAACCAGTAATTTCCGAGTTTTTATGAGTATACGAATTCAAATATGTTATTATTAATATTATTTGTTGGGCTTCTGCGTTTGTTTTATACTAAAAACGATCCTAATGACGTTAAAAGTAAAAATTTTTAATTTTCTTAACATTTAAAAAAATATCGAACCTTGTTTTATTCCTAATGTTTTTAGTAAATAATAAACTATCATATGGTATACATTTTATTTAATTATATAATATAACTTCGTTATATTTTTATGTATCACATATAATTGGATTTGGCAATAATGTTTTTAAAATAATATTATTTCTGTGTAATCACTGATTATAATTATCATCCAATTTTTGTCATTATTTGTTTTCTATTATTGTGATAATAGTTATTATTTAATGTATAAAGAAAATCGAAGCTCTATTTTTTAAATTTGTTTAATAAAATCTGTCTATTTCAAGTAGAATAACATGTGAATTTTACTATTATACTACATATATTTCTAATATTTAAAATTTTAAATTATCAAATTAGTTTGTTATGAGGAATTGTGAGTAATAATAACTAACAAAGATTATAGAATGTAAAAAAAATTGCAGTTTATTAAATTATTTATTGGTTTTATACAGTTAAAAAAAATAGAATTATAACGTAAATACATGAGTAAATCTAGTTAACACACGTCGTATTACTTATGCGACGTGTGTTAACTAGACAACATACTTCTCCAGTTTTATATAAAAAAATCATATTTAACGGAAAATATTAAAAAAAGAAAACAAATATAAACATTCTTATATAAAAAAATAAACTTTGGTATTCGTTATATTTTTTACAGGGGTGAAGAGACTTGAACTCCTAACACCCGGTTTTGGAGACCGACGTTCTACCTATTTGAACTACACCCCTTTTTATTTTGTGTGATAAGCACACGGTGCGGACGGGACTTGAACCCGTGACCCTCGGCGTGACAGGCCGATGTTCTAACCATCTGAACTACCGCACCATTATAATTTATATGATGACTTTTACAGTCATATACTAATATAGATTAAGTTTATTAGAAAATATTGTACATATGCACTTATATATTCATTTATATTGCATAACAATCTATATAATACTCTGTATATACGTTATAATGGAGCTAAGCGGAATCGAACCGCTAACCTTCTGCGTGCAAAACAGACGCTCTCCCAGTTGAGCTATAGCCCCACATCAATCAATTATACTGTAACAAGTTTTACAGAAACATGCAAATAAAATAATATAATTATAAATTTGATTTTTCCATAATTAAATAGGTTTAAAATAAGATTTACATATATATAATATAATTGATTTTATATTATTAATATAATTGAATAAAAACATGCTTTCTAAAAAGTTTATTTTGCAGTTTATTTTGAATTTGTTATACATCCCCATGTAGTATTAATTCAAACTTGATAAGTACATCCATACGGTACATATTATATAGATGTTTAGAATACAATATTGTATGCTAAACATAAAACTCCATGCAATAATTCGACAAAGAAGCTATAAATTGCTATTAATGTAAATATATATTTATTATTCATGAGTGTAATAATTATTTTTTTCGATTACTAATTACACTAACAAACAGCGTATTTTTTATTGAAATAAGATAATGTGTTCAATTTATATTGATAATATTTCTAAAGAAAAAAAATTATAATAGGATAATAAGATAGATTTTAATTTGATAGCTTTTTCTGTGTTCATAGAACAATAGATTTTGTTTGGTTTGTAAAAACAAAAGTTGTTTGTGAGACTATTTGCGTTTTTGCGTAGCAAACGTAAGCTATATTTAGCGACTGAATGTCTCGAATCTATTAAATAGCTATTTGAAGACAATGCCGTAATTAATTCTGTTTTTAATAAAGAAAAATGAGTACATCCAAGCACTATAGTGTCAGGAGGTTGTTTCATGTTTAACCAGGGGGTGAGAATATTACGAAGAATTGATATTGGTATTTTTTCGCCATATATTTTAGATTCAGCTAAGTTTACTAATTCAGACGTGCCTAGTAACATGACCTTATATTTATTGGCGAAACGTTTTATAAGACTCCAAGTATAGTCATGATTGACAGTGCGACGTGTTGCTAGGACACCGATAACGCCATTTTTAGTTAATTTAGACGCTAATTTAATTGCGGGTATCACCCCAACAATGGGACATAGGAAATTATTTTGTAATATTTTTAATGAGACTACACTGGCAGTGTTACAACCGATGATTACAAGATCTAATTGATGTTGTTCTTGCACAGCTTCAATTATAGAGGTGACACGATTTATAATGAAGAATTCTGAGTGTTCACCATAAGGAAAAGCTTGATTATCAAAAAAATATAAATAACGTACATGTGGTAATAACTTTCGTATTGCAGTATAAATAGATAAACCGCCTACCCCAGAGTCTAATATCAATATTGTTGGTTGCTTATGTGTATTTTTAAAATAAGTCATATATTTTTATTAATTATTTAATTTATAATACACCATATATAAAATTAACATAAATTGAATATATACGTAACGTAAGCTATAATTTTTGTTAATTTTATCTTTTAATATAGAGTGTGTATTTTTTGTTCAAAAATATTTTCATTCTTATAAATACTATGTTGAGTGTTATCCTTCGTATGTAATGATAACATTTATAACTATATATTCTTTAAAGTTCTATTTACAAGTGAAAAATGTTGTATATAGAATTTATTATACAATACACATAAAATATATGTAATATATTTGACTGATAATGAATCTAATACGATATTTATTATTTGTTTAAAAATTCAGCTCTTCGATATACATATATTTAAAAGAATCTAAGAAGTAAATTTATCATGTTTAAATTATGATCTGTGGTGGACATAATCATTTAATTAGTTTTGAAATATTATTCATATATTATATTTTATTATTTTTTATTCCCAAAGTATGACATATTGCATATGTTAAATCTGATCTATTAAGAGTATAGAAATGAAAATTTCTTACTCCTTCCTTAAGAAGGACTCTGATCATATCTATTGCTACAAATGTTCCAAGCATTTTCTGTGTTTCTAAGTCATGATCTAATCCATGAAAAATTACATATATCCAATGCGGTATCTTCACTTTAGTAAAAGTGATAAAATGCTGTAATTGACGAAAATTAAAAATAGGCAATATTCCAGGAATAATTTCTATATCAATCCCAACAGACACACAAAGATCTCTAAATCTTAAATATTGTTCTACATCAAAAAAAAATTGAGTGATTGCACGATTCGCACCGGCATCTATTTTTTTCTTTAAATTAATTAAATCTGACTGCGCGCTTTTTGCTTCTGGATGTACTTCTGGATAAGCGGCGACTGCGATATCAAAATTTCCAATTTTTTTTAATAAATATACTAAATCTGAAGCATACATAGACGATTGATAGGTTTTTTCTATTTGATCGCCTCTTAATGCAACTATATTATGAATACCATTATTCCAATATTCTTGAGCAATAGTTTGTAAGGCTTGAGGGGTTTCGTTAATACATGTCAAATGAGGAGCTACTATTAATCCAGTACGTTTTTTTATGTCTTTAATTGTTTTATCAGTATAATTTCGTGTTCCAGAATGAGCGCTATATGTTACAGAAACAAAAATAGGATTTAATTTGCTTAACTTGCTTATAGTTTTCCATAATATTTTTTCCATTTCAGCGGTACGTGGAGGAAAAAATTCAAATGAAATATTAATATTTCCTTGTAATTCAGCTAAATATTGATTTAGTATTGCTTGTTGGGCAGCATGGAACATACTCATGTTTTCTCTCTTGAAGCTATAAAATAGATGCTTATAGACCTATATCTATTATATAGACCATATGCTAGTTTTAAATAAAAATCATCATTACATAAATAATCATTGAGATTAATAATCTAAAAAGCTGTATTATGGGTATTTTAATGAATGTCACTCATTGATAGAATATTTCGTTTATATATTACATTAGTGCAACAAATTATTATTTTAATTTGTATCGTAGATAAGATTTAAATAGCTAACGTTTCATTAATTAAATATAAATGACTGTTTAAAATATCAACTATATATATGAATTTTGTGAGCGCTCAATTAATTAACAAACTTTATAATAAAGTGTCCGTTAATGTTTGTTAATAATAAGACTAGTTAATATTAATAATGTGCATAATAGTATGGCGAAACCTCATTGTATTGATGCAAATGCCTGTTCTAAATCAGTAATAAGATCGTCGCTATCTTCTAGCCCTACTGAAACACGAAGCAACATATCACTGATTCCGGCACGTTTTCTAGCATTTTCTGGCATAGCAGCATGCGTCATAGTGGCTGGATGAGCAATTAAACTTTCTACACCCCCAAACGATTCTGCTAACGTAAATAATTTTAATGATCGTAAAAATTGCAGTAAAATATTTTTAGTACCCTTAAGTTCGAAACTAAATATTGATCCGAATCCGCTTTGTTGTTTACAAACAATGTTATATCCAGGATGATTGGGTAATCCGGGATAATATAATGCATTGATCTGGGGTTGTTTTTGACAAAAAGCAATAATGTTTTTGGTATTATTTTGCTGTTGGTAAACACGCGGTATTAAAGTACGCATACCACGCAACAACTGATAACTATCAAAGGCACTTCCAGTAATGCCAAGCGTATTGCCCCACCAAATTAATTTTTCAGAAATATATGTATCTTTAGATATTACTACTCCTGCTATTAAATCCGAATGTCCATTCAAATACTTACTACAAGAATGTACTACTAAATCTGCACCTAAATTTAATGGATTTTGAAATACTGGAGTCATAAATGTGTTATCTACAACATATAAGATACCTTTCTGGAAGTTGCAAAGACTATGAATATCTACTATTCGGAGCATAGGATTACTTGGGGTTTCTATGAAAATTAATTTAGGTTTGTATGTTAACGATTTTAATAAAATCTGTGTATCATTTTGATCAATAAATAGTACTTTGCATGCACCTTTTTTGTTTAACGCATCCAATAATCGATAAGTACCTCCATAGCAATCATAAGGTGCTATTAATAAATCGTTTGGTTCAAGCAAAGCAGAGCATATTAAATAAATAGCAGCCATTCCGCTACTTGTCATAATCGCACTTTTTCCATATTCTAAATCTGATAAAGTTTGTTGAGCTACATCACGCGTAGGATTTTTGCGCCGTGAATAATCATAAGGACGAGGCTGATTTAATCCAAAAAAATTATAAGTAGTTGAAAGAGTAATAGGAGGTACGACGCATCCATGTTGCTCATCGCTATTTAAACCACTTCTAACGCTGATTGTAGATTTTTTTATATTCATAATAATAACTAAAAACTGACCTATATTCCTAAAAACACCGATACTTTATAAATAAGTATAGAAATTTTTATGTGTACGAAAATACTTCTATTGATTAGATTTAATACAATTTTACTCGATCACAGTTATATTGCATATAGATTTTCTGGAAACAACTAAAATCTATATGTACATCAATATCAATCAATCCATACCCATAAAATTTAATGAACTCATATTTATTTTTTCTATATTAAAGCATAGTATGGATAACTATGTGACATCATAGCGTCCTTTATATAAATAATATCTATATTTATTTTTTATTTATTTTTTTGTCAATCGGCAAAAAATCAGCATGAATAGAAAGATTAAAGCGTTTATTAAAAATATTTACACGCCCACGTGTATCTAGAATACGTTGTGTACCTGTATAAAATGGATGACACAAATTACACACATCTATATTTAAGTTTCGATTTAAAGTAGATTTAGTATTAATAACATTTCCACACGAGCAATATGCAGATATTTCATTGTATTTTGGATGCACATTTTTCTTCATAATGTATTTTAATATCATCTAAACAGTCATGTTTCCAATAAACTGATATAATATCATAATAACAATAAATTAATAAATTTATTTTATAGCGCTTAATGGCATAAAATATTTATACGTTCATGCACAACCAAATATTTCTATTCATTAAAATTAATATTGTGTATATAACCTATTTAAATACATAGTTCATGACAAATTTTATACAAAATTCATAATATTTATTGCATATATTTAAAAAAGTATGTGCAGATAATATTAATGACAAAAAGTAATTTATGATTTATTGTTGCTATATATTAGCAATAACTAATAAAATTCTTACTTATGTATAGTTGAAATAAAAAATGTTTCTATATCTTATGCATCGACATTGATTCTGATAACAATTCAAACTATTTTTATAATGTTTATAACTACATAATAATCTATTGATATTAATATATGCAACCACATGAGTGGATATACTTATACTCACAAACGTTCAACACCCTAATTCCATCAAATAATATAAATATTTACTTTATGTAATAATTTTTGATAAAATGATAATTATTTAATTTTTAAGATTGAATATAGGATACCAACAAATAACCATTTATACGCATAAATAAATGTACTAAATAAAATATACAACACTTGCAATTGCATTCTTTTTCATAAACACAACATATGCAATTGTATAATAGTAGATATTTTTATCCAATCAATACACAGACTTACGTGTTTTCGAGAAGCATATAGTTGATTATATAATTACAGCAATGAGTTGTATGAGGTATTCAAAGTATTTATAACCACTGAAAATAAATTATTATATTTAATATAACTAAATTTATAACAAGTATGCAACATACTTGTGTTTAAGGTGGCCAGAGTGCGTATTTTTATTTATGACCGTAAGTTTCATTAACACTAACATAAATGTTGTGTATTTATTACTATAAAATAGTAATGTACGATCTTTACGACGGTAAAACTTACAAAAATTATAATTAAAAATTATATATATAATGAAAATATATTTTCTAAAAATAATCGAATCATTAAAGTAACATTGATTTGGATAATTTAAATTTTAAATTACTATAGATCAGTTCATACATGTTGTGTACGAATGTAATCACAAAATATTACTACTATATAAGTAGGGCGCTAAAGTAGTCACTACATTATTTGTAGTGTTTGATTTTATAAATAAAAGATCTTTTACATAGAACGATTTCATGAAAAAATTATAATATTAAAATATCTGATTAAATGTACTATTGTTTTAATATCATAAAATTACGTTCAATCGAATAGGCAATAATTACAGTATTTTATGTTGATTTTTTTAGATAAAAATTTTTATACCGGAATATTGTGTTAAATTTTAAGGGGTAGATAATAATAAGTACAAATTTCAATATTGATTCTGATCATACCAATGAAGTTACTTAATAAGATGAAATATTTGAATATAACTGAATACGGGTAAATTTTATGTCTACATGGGTCACCGGAAAAATTATTAATATAAAAAATTGGACAGATCAGTTGTTTAGTCTTATTGTACGAGCTCCAGTAAATACATTTATTGCTGGTCAATTTACTAAAATAAGGATAAAAATAAATAATATAATCGTGCAACGTGCTTATTCATATCTTAATGCTCCGCATAATCCAAATCTAGAATTTTACATAGCTACTGTACTAGAAGGGAAATGTACCCCATTATTATGTACCTTACGTCCCGGTGATCCTCTTATGCTTACTAAAAAAGCATACGGACGTTTTATACTCAATGAAATTCCAAATTGTAAAAATTTATGGATGTTGGCTAGCGGGACAGGGATTGGTCCATATTTATCAATACTTGAAGATCATGATAAAAGATTGTGTCAATTTTCAAATATTGTATTAGTACATGCGGTGAGGTTTTCTAAAAATTTAAATTATTTATCTCAAATAAGAAAATTACAAAAATTTTATAATGGTAAATTACATGTGCAAACAATTATAAGTCAAGAAGAATCTTCTGGTTCACTTTTTGGGCGTATACCTAATTTGATAGAAAATGACTCTTTAGAAAAAAAAATAGGATTACAATTGGATATTAACAATAGTCACGTGATGTTATGTGGAAATCCGCAAATGATACAAGATACTAAGGAAATATTGAATAAAAAATACGGAATGCAAGATCATTTGCGATGTAAACCAGGTCATGTTACTCAAGAACGTTATTGGTAACATAAATGGCTATAATGTACGGTTAACTATAACTGACAGTGTTTTACAAAATTATTTATTATTGTACATCTTTATAATATCAGCATGTTGCAATGCACAATTGCGTATCTTTTAAGTACATACATTCTAATCGTGTAATACATAGCATTATTTTGCTTAATATTAATTAGCATTGATTGCTGTATCACAATTATTGTTATGAAATAATTTCTGTGGGAGAGATGATGTGAGGCGTCTATTGATAATAGGAAACTGGAAATTAAATGGCAATAAAAATACCATAACTAATCTAATTATTGCGTTAGTTAATACATTTCATAATATTTCTAAATGTAGTGTAGCTATAGCTCCTCCTGTGATGTATTTAGATATAATTAAGCGTTATTTATTGAACAGTCATATTCAGTTATGTGCTCAAAATGTTGATATTCATTTATCTGGAGCGTTTACCGGCGATATTTCAGCAGAAATGTTACAGGATCTTAACGTACGATATGTTCTGATAGGTCATTCTGAACGGAGAATACATCATAAAGAAAATGATGCATATATTGCTAAAAAATTTTTTATCTTAAAAAAAGTTGGATTAATTCCTATTTTATGTATAGGGGAAAATAAAAGAGAATACGATTCTGGATACACACAGTCAGTATGTATTAATCAAATTAATACAGTCATTAAATTACTTGGTATAGAAGCATTTAAGAATTCAGTTATTGCTTATGAGCCTATATGGGCTATAGGAAGTGGTGCTAGCGCATCTCCAGAAAATGTGCAATTAGTTCATAAATCAATCCGGGATTATATTGCAAGTTATGATACATCTATAGCTGATAAAATAACAATTCAGTATGGAGGTTCTGTCACACCAGAAAATGTTACTCAATTGTTTGATCAAAAAGATATTGATGGTGTATTAGTAGGAGCCGCTTCTTTAAACGCGAATAGTTTTTCTATGATTGTACAAACTGCTGAAAAACATAACAAATCACATCCTGATTAATAATATGCAGGAATATGCAATAATATAGTATATTATTGATGTAACGATATTAACAGTTTAAAATGCTAGATACGTGATATTTGTATAAGCCATACATAATCAGATTATGTAAACGATAATATTATTTAAAAAACAAGTTATTTATGATGATTTTAAACAACTTAAAATAGTTTTTTGGCTGTTTTCAATAAATCTCGACGGAATGGACGTTGCATATGTTGTATAGCATCGTTAATATCATGATGTACCAATTTTTCATTTTGTACACCAATACAGCGTCCTACATAACCCTTTAATAGCAAATCAATAGAATATGCTCCCATCCGAGACGCTAGAATACGATCATATGCAACAGGCTTACCTCCGCGTTGGATGTATCCTAAAACGGTAGCGCGAGTCTCTCTACCGGTTTTTTCTTCAATGTATCGCGCTAAATAGAATACATTACAAATACGTTCTGTAATAGCTACTATTGCATGTTTTTTTCCTTTAGAAATGCCAGATTTAATCTCGTGTACTAGATCTTGTGGGTTAAATTCTACTTCAGGGACTACAATAAATTCACAACCTCCAGCTATCGCTGCTGCCATAGTCAAATCACCGCAACAACGTCCCATTACCTCTACAATAGAAATACGTTGATGCGAAGAAGATGTGTCGCGCAACCTATCAATTGCATCAACAATTGTTTCTAAAGCTGTAAAATAACCGATGGTGTAATCAGTTCCAGCAACATCGTTATCAATCGTCCCAGGCAATCCGATGCAAGGAAATCCTATATCACTCAATCTCTTAGCACCTAAATAAGATCCATCTCCTCCAATTATTATGAGAGCATCGAGACTACGTTGATTAATATTATTGATAACTATTGTTCTAGTAGCATCTTCTTTAAATTCAGGAAAACGGGCAGAACCAAGAAAAGTTCCTCCACGATTTATTATATCTGAAACACTACGACGACTCAATTGTATCATTCGATCTTGAAATAATCCTAAATAACCGTCATGTATTCCATATACTTCTAGTCCTTCAGAAAGACCTGCCCGTACTACGCCTCGAATGGCAGCATTCATTCCTGGAGAATCCCCGCCGCTTGTTAATACTCCTATTCTTTTTATCATAAACACAGAACTCTATTATGTTGTTATGCGCAGCAGACTATAATCATGTTGTTATACAAAATAAATGACAATAAAAATATAATTATTATATGAATATACAAAAATAAAAGGCTGTATCAAATACATATATAACAATTATATGTGAAATTATTGTTAATTTTTAATTTATTAGTATTTTAATTAAATTAAAAAATTTATCTTATATGTTTTCTAAATATTGAATATTGGAAGTATTATTTATTTTAATTATTTATTATGATAACAATATGCATGTATTTACTTGTAGTGAAGTATATTAATTTTGTACATTTATGATATAATACTGATATTAATATACGATCATATTAGCAAACGATTTCAATTATATGAATTATATCACGAGGATTATCTTACAAGGTATTGAAATATGAAAAGAAAACATATTTAATCAATATAATTGATATATCGAATATACGATTATTTTTAACTTTATATACAATGCATAAATTATATTGATATATTATGTGCAATTAAAATTACATATTAAGCATAATACATCTGCGTTCTCCAGGTACATTATCAATTTTTTTAATAAAAAATATTGAATATTTTTCATATATTAATTATTACATAAATATACTAACTTTTAAATACTTGATATGTGTGGCGGTATTTTAGATTATGTTTATTAGCAGTAGTGTACATAAATACTATATGTATATTTTATATATAGTAAGGCTTATTAAGTTATTGTTATTTATTGATTTGTCTTATAAGTCTAGCGGGTTTTCCTGCGACTGTAGCATGAGGCGGTACAGAGTGTAGTACAACAGAACCAGCTCCAATTTTAGCCCCATATCCTACTTCAATATTACCTAAAATAATAGAACCAGCTCCAATCATTACTTTTTGCCTAATTTTAGGATGACGATCACCACTTATTTTGCCAGTTCCACCTAAGGTCACGGATTGCATTATAGATACATTATTTTCTATAACTGATGTCTCTCCGATCACTACGCCAGTTGCATGATCTATCATAACACCATATCCGATACTTGCCGCAGGATGAATGTCCACATTAAAAATAGTAGAAATATGATTATAAAAATACATAGCTAATTCTTTACGGTTATGCTTCCATAACCAATGAGAAATACGATGCGCTTGTAATGCATGGAATCCTTTTGAATATAAAAAAGGAGTAAAATACTTAGTGACAGATGGATCGTTAAAACGTATTGCATAAATATCTTGTGCAGCAGAAGTAATGATATTGTCATCGGCTCCGCATATATCTTCTAATATTTTAATGACAGCAATTGTAGGTATATCTGTATTAGTTAATTTTTTAGATAATATGTAAATTAATGCATCTTTAAAGTTTGTGTGCATTAATAGGGTCGTATATATGAAACTAGTCAATATAGGTTCAGAATCAATTAGCAATCTTGCTTCAATTTTAATGTTACTCCAAACTATTTCTAATATATTTAAAGTCATACATTTACCTGATCGTCATAGTATGAATGATAATTCAAATCTATTATTAATTATTTTAAACTGTTAATTTTTTCTTCTTTTTGCGTACGTTCCAATAAAGAGTGAGCTGCATCATGAACATTTTTATTTTGATATAGTATCTGATATATTTGTTCGGTAATGGGCATATCTACTTTATGTTTAATGGATAACATATATACTTCTTTTATGTTATAGAATCCTTCTATTATTTTCCCAACATTTCTTTGAGCATGATGTATCTCGAAACCCTGTCCCAATAATATTCCAAAACGACGATTACGTGATTGATTGTCAGTGCAAGTTAATATCAAATCTCCTAATCCAGCTAATCCCATAAAAGTGTCTGGTATCGCTCCAATTGCTATACCGAGTCGAGACATTTCTACTAAACCCCGCGTAATTAATGCGGTCCGTGCATTGGATCCAAACCCTATTCCATCAGAAATACCTGCTCCAATAGCAATAATGTTTTTTACTACTCCAGCTATTTGAATACCAATAGTATCTGTGTTGCTGTATATTCTGAAATTTTTACTACAATGTAATGTATTCTGTAGATCACAACTTAATATAGTATCATTAGAAGCTAGAGTTATTGCCGTGGGTAATCCCATAGCGAGTTCTCTAGCGAAAGTTGGGCCAGATATAATCGCAATAGGAATATTTTTTCCTAAAATATCATATGCTACATCTTGTAATAAACGTCCAGTTTTTGCTTCTAAACCTTTAGATGCTATGATAATACGAGTATTACTCCTTAAATTTAGTTTCAATCGCGTCAAAACATGACCAAATACACGACTTGGAACCGCAATCAATAAATTTCGACAAGTAGATAAAGCTATAGACAACGATTTCTCTAAATACAATGATGGCGGAAAAGAGATGCCGGGTAAATAGGCTTGATTGCATCGATTAATTTGGAGCTTTTGAACATGATTTGCATTATGTCCCCATAACAATACGGAATGACCATTTCTAGATAACGCAATAGCTATGGCTGTTCCATAGGAACCTGCTCCAATGATGGTTATATTAGGATATTTAATAGACACAATAATTTAAACTAACTATTTTAAAATATTAAATTTTAAGTGTATCATTATATTTCTTTTGTAAAGATTGAATAAATAAAATATCGAAATTAATTGGATCTAAGTTAAGTTGAGGGAAAGTGCCTCTAGACACTTGGTTGCTGATGCATTCGCTAGCATAGGGGAATAAAATACTCGGGCAATGCGCGTTAAGACAACGCATCATTTGTGTTTTGTTTAGTCCTGAAACATTAAAAATTCCAGCTTGTTTTACTTGACATAAAAAAGCTGTATCTTCCTCAATTTTTGCAGTAACAGTAACACGTAACACCACTTCGTATATATCAATGTGAATATTCTTAACATCACTATTTAAATCTACCTTAATTTTTGGATTCCAATTTATTTGAAACACTCCAGGAGTGTTCGGAGCTTCAAATGAAATATCTTTGATATAGATTCTTTGTATACGAAATAAAACATTATTATTGTTGCTTCCTAACACAAAAACACCCCTAGTACATCATAAAATTTAATAAGTAATCATAATTTATTAACTGTTTGTATTTATTAAGATTAGATCTAATTTTCCCTGGGCATTTAAAAGTACTAAATCATCTGATCCCCCAATATGTAGACCATCTATAAAAATCTGCGGAAATGTAGTGCGACCACCAGAGCGTTGTCTCATTTCTATACTTATAGAATCTGATAGGTTGTTACAATCTACAGAAATTTCTCTAAAATCTAAAGATTTTTTTGTCAATAATGCTTTAGCTCGCTCACAGTAAGGACAATTTTTTTTTGTATAAATTTCAATATAAGCCATTTTTTTGTTCTCATTATTTCATACTTTATTTTTTTAATAGAAGAGGAAAATTATCAGATTTCCAGCCAACTATCCCGCCATATAGTACATATATTTCTTCAAATTTTAATTTGTATAAATGTCGTTTAATTGAATGCGCCAGCACATTATTATCGTGTACAATAATCAATGGATACTGTTTAAACCTTTTTAATTTACAAATATTATTGTTTTTAATTTCTTCTATTGAAACATTAATGCTATTTGTTATGTGTCCTGCGTGATAATCATCTTGACTACGAATATCTATTACTATTGCATTTTTTTTATTTATTAGATAAATTGCTTGATCACGTAATATTTCAGAAGACCCGAATAACCAACTGTTAATTGTAGTGTACAACACTGCAATTAACAAAAGTACCCATATAATACTCAGTATTATATGGCGTTGTAAAAATGCTATTATCTCCTGAATATACATAGATTGTAAACTTATTTGAAAAACAACTCTATATAATATACTAAAATTTATTTATATCATGGAGTATCATATAGTTTTTTAATAAAGATGGAAAAATTATGAATCATTACGATATCACCGTTATAATAAATATATTTTATACTTGATGATATAGTATCAAATTAAAATATAAACATCATGAATGAGTATAAATACACATATGTATGATTATATATCACAAACACATCATAAGATCATTATATTCTATGTTGAAATAGAAAACTAGTACATTTTTGTGAATAATATCAATAAATTAAATGTTATTTATGATATATTTCATCCTGAGTAATTTATACATCAGACAATAACAAATAATTTTTAAATTGTGTTTTCTGTAATGATTCTAGAAATAATATAATCGAAAATTGTGGATTTACTATATGCATACTGCATATAGTAAATAATTTAAAGTAATATACTTTTTTATTAAATATTAAAACGCTATATTTCATGGTGTTGTGTTATATAAAATAATTCAAATTATTGTATTAATTGTATTTGGGTATACATATAATTATGTGAGAACGTATGATTGTGGTTACTGGTGGAGCAGGGTTTATAGGTTGCAATATTATTAAGGCTTTAAATAAAATTGCATACAAAAATATTTTAGTAGTGGATAATTTAAAAAATGGAAAAAAATATAACAATCTAAAAAATTTGTATATTTCAGACTATATAGATAAAAATTGCTTTATCAATAATATACTGAATAATTCTGTTAATTCTTATGTTAAGGATATAGATGTAGTGTTTCATGAAGGAGCTTGCTCTTCCACTACTGAATGGGATGGTAAGTATATGATGGAGAATAATTATCAATATTCTAAAGATCTATTATTTTATTGTGTTAAAAACAAAATTCCTTTTATATACGCTTCTTCTGCATCAGTGTATGGTAGAGATACCAGCATGCTTCTGCATTCCCAGGCATATGAACAACCCATGAATGTATACAGTTATTCCAAATTTTTATTTGATCAATATGTGCGCGCTATATTACCAAAAGTTGCATCTCAGGTTTGTGGATTAAGATATTTTAATGTTTATGGTCCCTGTGAAACACATAAAGGTAGTATGGCTAGTATAATATTTCAATTATATCGACAAATTATCAGTAAAAAACACCCAACACTATTTATTGGAAGTAAACAGTTAAAACGAGATTTTATATATATTGAAGATATAGTTGATATAAATCTTTGGGCCTGGAATAATAAAATATCTGGAATTTTTGATTGTGGAACAGGTAAATCTGAATCGTTTGAGTTCGTTGCTAATATCGTATTAAGTTTTTTTAATCAAAATATAACCATTAAATATGTTTCTATGCCAAAAAAAATCCGTAATCATTATCAAATATTTACTCAGGCAAATATCTCTCAGTTAAGAACGGCAGGTTATTGTAAGGAATTCATTGACCTTAATCAAGGTATATGTCGCTATTTAAATTGGTTGTCATGCAACAACGTTGATCATTATAATAATTAAGTAAATAAAATTTTCATTGTGAAAATATTAGTTATTAGTCCTTCATGGATTGGTGATACCGTGATATCACATAGTATGTATCGATTGTTGATTAAGAAATATTGTTTCAACATTAAGATTGACGTCCTTACTCCTATGTGGTGCAAAGATCTGTTCAATCATATGCCTGAAATTAATCAAACATTATTTATTCCTTACGGACATGGGGTTTTAGAGTTATCAAAATGTTACCATCTCGGAAAATTTTTAAAAAATGAGAAATATCAACAAGCGATAATATTACCTAATTCATTTAAATCTGCTTTAATACCATTTTTTGCGGGTATTCCGATTCGGACCGGATGGCGTGGGGAAATGAGGTATGGTATATTGAATGATTTGAGAATACTTAACAAAAAATTATTCCCGTTAATGGTGCAACGTTATGCCGCTTTGGCATGTGATTATAATGTTACAAAAAATTCTTATAATTTACCCTGTCCGCTGCCGTTACCCCGGTTACGTGTAAATGAAAAAGAAATTGAAGATGTATTATATAAATTTAATTTGTATTGTCACAAAAAATCACTGATTGGTTTATGCCCGGGCGCGGAATTTGGATTAGCTAAAAGTTGGCCTCATTATCATTACATAACACTAGCTATTCGGTTAATTCGTCACGGATATCATATAGTAATATTAGGATCCCCTAAAGATCAACTAATTAATAGATTTATTCAACATAGCATTCTCAAAAATATGAAACAACATTGTAATAATCTTATAGGAACCACATCCCTAGGAGAAGCTATTGCAATTATAGCAGCCTGCACAGGCATTGTTAGTAATGATTCTGGTTTAATGCATGTAGCTTGCGCATTGAAACGTCCTGTAATAGGATTGTATGGACCTAGTAATCCTAAGTTTACTCCGCCTTTGTTTTCTCAATCTGTTGTGATTCGTCGTATGGAAGGATATTATACCATGCGACACGGCGATAGCTTATATGGCTATCATAACAGTTTAATGGATATTACTCCAGATCAAGTTTTAAAAGCATTAAAAACATTATTACATTGATCAATCAAACAAGGTAATTGTCATGAAAGTTTTAATTATAAAAATTTCTTCTATGGGAGATATTATACATACTTTACCTGCAGTTACTGATGCATCAAATATTGTACCAAATATATTATTTGATTGGATTGTAGAAGAAACTTTTTCTGATATTCTTAGATGGCATCCGGGAATACGTCAAATTATCCCTATAAACCTTAGATCTTGGATAAAAAATTGGTATAAATTGTCTTCATGGAAGAAATATCGTGAATGTTGCATACAATTAAAAAAAAAATATGACGTGATTATTGACGCTCAGGGTTTATTGAAGACATCATTGTTAGTAACATGTATGACATGTGGGAAAAAACATGGTATGGACTATATAAGTGTACGGGAACCTATGAGTTCTTTTTTTTATCATGAACGACATCATTCTAATAAAAATCAACACGCTGTAGAACGCATTCGACAGCTTTTTTCTCTCAGCTTAAAATATCCTGTACCATCTTATATAGGAAAGTATAATATCAAACATTTATTTCCACCTCAAAAAAATCATGCTCCTTATTTAATATTTTTCCATTCTACTACTAAATTTGAAAAACTTTGGACGGAATTGAATTGGAGTATTATTGCTCAATATGCTATATATGCAGGATATCGTATTAAATTACCTTTTTGGACAAAAAGTGAAGAATTACGTACCAATCGGTTAGAGAGGAGATTGCATTGCAACCAAATAATAATATTACCAAAATTAACGCTACAAGAAATTGCTATCCAAATATCTGGAGCAACAGCAGTAATCTCTGTTGATACTGGACTTAGTCATTTGACAGCAGCGCTCGGTTGTCCTAATATAACATTATATGGACCAACTAATCCTAAATTAATTGGAACATATGGAAAAAACCAAATTGGTTTACGATCTTCAACTAAAAAAATGCAACACTTAACTCCTATACACGTCTGGGAATCATTACAAAAAATTTTAAATTTAAAACATATTTAAAAAACATTTTTCTTAAACTTGTTCATATAAACCTTATATTAATTTTAATTCTTTAATTATAAATTGATATTTTTTTTTGATAAATAAAAAGATATCTACCCGTTAGGAACGATAGTGTTTATATGGTTTAAAAGTAAATAATTGTATTCTTATAAAAGGAATAATATCTAAAAAAATTATATTGTTTATTGATGAATATCAATATTTTTAAATTAATATCATTTAACATTCAATTATAAACTACTTCAAATTATTAGATCTAATTAATGAATGAATGCTTGTTTTACAAACAACACCAAAATTTCTTCATCATGTTAGTATTAGCATATTCTTACAATTATATCGGTATAAAACTTGAATATAATTCTCAAATATTAAATTTTTGAACATTTTCATTGTGCGTATTTGTTATTTTAACTATTTAATATTATTTAAGGAAAATTAAAACTTTCAAATAATAATAAATATTAATTTTTCGATTAAATAAAAATATATTTTTATTATTTTTTTGAAAAAATTACAATTAAAATACATGATACTGTTAATTTTATTGTTGAAATTTTACTAAAAATTCATTTTTTACGAATAAATTGACTGTTTTATTATGCTGATAAAATTTTATCAGCATAAACAAAATAATAAGATATAATTAGAAATATAATAACATGAATTTGCAATCAAATCCGATAAAGTAATTAACATTTATTTTACACGTAATTTATATATAATATCTAAAAAAATTAATATAGTAACTGGTAATTATGCAGCAATACTAAAAAATATTATACACGTAGTAATCATACTTTTATACTGCATCAGAAAAGATCTATGTATAATATAATGCAGTAAACAATATTGGAAATATGTATTTCATTATACATAGTTATATGATATTAATATAGATTATTTCTTATAATTTAAAATCGAAATGTAAATATATTTAACATAGAAAAAATAAATTCTTCAAAATATTTAAAGCTACAGAAATAAAAATCGTTTTTAACATAATTTAATTCTGAATGAGTAGTCCGGTTGTCTATCATTACGTTACGGTGGAAATAGATAAATTATGATAAAACTAAAAGAATACAGTACATACTCCAATTTAATCTTATTATTTGATTTTTAAAAATATTATTTATGTTGTGCATCTAAATTATTATTTAATATTAAAAATAATTATATACATGATGCATGTATATATTTGTAAAATAAATTTTTATATATTTTTATAAGTTTGAATAAATAAATTTTATTTATACCAACAAAATTATAAGATTTTCACATTTGTGAATATTGTAATATAATTAATTTTAATATAAATTATTAATGTAAAAAATAATATGCTTATATTATGTGTGTTTGTTTGGATGATTAATTTAAGTTTTTAGTTATATAAAAATTAATCAGATTTTATAGTTTTTATAATTTATTTGTTATAAATATCGTTTTTATAAGTATTGTCTAATCATTAATTATTGTCATAATTAACAATTTATTTAAATTATTCAAAAAATGTTAAATCAGTAATTAATGGTTTTATCGTATACAATACAATGTTTAATTTTTAAAGGATATTTATGAGAATTCATTATTTTTTAATTTAAAATAAAAAAATACTCTATAAGCATAATTGTTAAAAATAGCAGAAACATAGATAATTTTTCAGATAAATTATTTTTTAAAATTTATATAAATATCGACTATTAAAATATATTATATAAAACATAGCGATATTGATATATAGTTAAATGCATGTAAAATGATTAAATTAATCATTATGAATGTAATAACTGATTATTTTGGGATATTATATGTTTATACTATATATTACAATATATAATATTATAATGTATATTGCTCAACCTATAATATGGATACGATTATTATGGCGCAGCAGACAATCGCCATCATATCGTAAATGTTGGTTGGAACGCTACGGATTTTATAGAAAATCTATCCAATCTGATGGGATCATTTTACATGCTGTTTCCTTAGGAGAAACATTAGCAGCTATCCCCCTGATACGTGCTTTACAGAAGCGTTATCCAAAAATAACAATCACATTAACTGCGATGACTCCCACAGGCATAGAGTTGGCGCGATCTAAATTTAGTCATAGTACGCACTGCAATTATTTACCTTACGATTTACCTGGTGCTATGAAACGATTTATTAATCAATTTAAGCCACGATTAGTTATTGTTATGGAAACTGAAGTATGGCCAAATCTCATAAATATATTATATCAACGCGAGATTCCTTTCATTATTGCTAACGCTCGGTTGTCATGTCATTCTTTTACTGGATATAAGAGATTTAGTTATTTTATTTCGTTAATTATGAAACGTATTACTTTAATTGCTGCTCAAAATAAAGAAGACGCTTCTCGATTTATTAAGTTAGGATTAAAAAAAAATCAATTATTTATTACAGGTAATTTAAAATGTGATATTGAAATGAACCAGGATTTATTAAATAAAATTTCATTTTTAAAAAAAACTTGGATTAAAAAACGACAGGTATGGATAGCTAGCAGTACTCATGCAGGAGAAGAGATATTATTACTACAAGCACATAAACGTCTCTTGAAAAGGTTTCCTAATTTACTGATGATTCTGGCTCCACGTCACCCAGAACGTTTTATTAATGTAAAAAAAATTACCGAACAAGCTGGATTTTCTTATATCATGAAAAGTAACGGGGTTGCTCCATCTAAAGAAACGCAAGTAATCATTAATGATACTATAGGAGAATTAATGTTACTGTATGGTGTTTCAGATATAGCATTTGTTGGGGGTAGTTTAGTAAAACATGGAGGACATAATCCGTTGGAGCCAGCTGCGCATTCTATTCCATTGATTATGGGGCCGTATACTTTTAATTTTAATGATATTTGTGTTAAATTATGTAATTCAAATGGATTAATTACAGTAACTGATACGGAATCCTTAGTCAAGGCTGTTGCTATGTTGCTGCTAAATCAACAGTGTCGTATAAACTATGGTCATAGAGCCATCAAAGTGCTGCAGCATAATCAAGGAGCACTAAAGCAATTATTGGGTTTGTTAGATAATTATTTATTAGTTCAAAAATAACTTGTCATACGATGTTTTATAATGGTTATGAAATTAATATAACAGTTGTTATTAAATATTAAAATATTTATAAATAACTTTTTATTAAATTAACTATAACCTAAAATTAGACTAAAAACTACAATATATTATAACATGTTGAATGAGACATGGCTGTTATCCCAGAATGATTTTAATGAAAATATAATTTTTTCATATAATCAAAACAATGTTTATCGTGATTCTTGTAAATGTATATATAAACAAATATTTAACATTAAGGTTATTTATATTTTTTGGGAGAGATGTATAATTACAAAAATGTTGAATTAATGTAGAAGATAGTCGAAATGCTTAAAATTTTTATTATGATGCTGCAGATATAGGTATTACTGGAAATGGTTATTTAGCTTACTTAAGTAGCATTGTAGCAACTAATCGTCGTATTTTTATTATTAATATAAATATTGTATTAAATGTTAACGAAAAATATTTTTATGTATGGAAATATAAGTATGAAATAATTTAATTTATAAAACGTTTTGATAGTTTATTTATGTTCGCGTCAATCTTTCTAATACGATTTATTTAATAAGTTGGCATTCTATATTTTCACTGAAAATTATATCTTCATATAAACAAAATGTAGTTTAGCATATTTGAAATATATATACATATTTTATAGTCTTTTTATTTTCACAAAAACATAAATTTATAAAAATATCATGACAATTCAGGCTATGTATCCAGGGACTTTTGATCCATTAACTTATGGGCATTTGGATATAATTATTAGAGCACATAAAATTTTTGATAAAATATTTTTAGCGGTAGCTGAAAATTCGCAAAAACATCCTTTGTTTAGTCTTGAAGAACGCGTAATATTTGCAAAGCAAGCAACTGCAACGTTAGATCATGTAACAGTGTTTGGGTTTAATGACCTCACTATAAACGTGATGAAAAAAAAACAAGTGAATATTTTAATTCGTGGCCTCAGAACTAGATCAGACTTTGAATATGAAATACAACTTGCAAAAATTAATAATTACTTCTCTAATGAAGTAGAGACTATATTTATGATATCTACAGATATATGGGCATGCCTTTCTTCTAAATTAGTGAAAGAAATTGCTCAATATGGGGGGAGAATAGATCGTTTTATACCTAATTTTATCGCTGAGAAGGTTATTGAAAAACTGCGCAATACTGAGAAAAAAAGCAAAAACATTTCGTTTCTCTAACTAAAAAATCAAAACTCGAAAATTTGAAGAGTTATATTATACGTGTAGACTTAATTTTTTTATGTTGACACTATATAAAAACATATGAACATAAACTGCTAAATGTAGACTTAGTAGCATAGTATTTTAGATATTTATACTACATAAGCCCCACAGCTCAATGCATATTGAGCTGTGGGGCTTATGTAGTATGCCGTTGAATTTGCATCTTTTCTTTATTTAACTATTCTTACTTTCTGTATATATTACATGTTTTCGTGCAAACGGATCAAATTTTTTTAATGTCATTTTTTCAGAGCCAATACGTTTGTTTTTTGTGGTACTATAAAAATGTCCATTCTTAGAAGAAGAAAATAAACGGATTATTTCTCGTTTTTCTTTAGCCATTACATTATTCTCGATGAGTATTATTTATTTTTAGGATATATTTTTGTGAAAAAATATTCAATTCCAAACTTATCAATTAATTTTATCCCCTTAGTAGATAATCGTAACGCAACGAAGCGTTTCTTACTTGCTACCCAGAAACGATGAGAATGAATATTAGGTGAAAACCAACGCTTCGTTGCGTTCATTGCGTGAGAACGTTTGTTTCCGTTCATAGGACGTTTTCCGGTAACTTGACACACTCGCGCCATATGTTCTCCTCTAATTTTTGTTTGAATAATTATTTATAATCAAAACAATAAAAACAATTTTTTGTTTATTCCGATTTTTAATCTATGAGATTTGACATTATTTAAAATACCTAATATAAGATTTCCAAAAATATTATAATTGTTATTTGTTGTTTTATTTTTCACTATTAAACGCAAGAAAATTAACAATTTTAAACATTCATATAGCACCAAATATGTCTAAATATAATAGATTTAAGTTGTTAAATTTTTGTTTTTATTATTATTTATATATGTTCCCATATATTTTTACTTTATATATAATGGGCTAAGGTATATTATATAAGATTTTTATGCTGCGCACAATGTAATTGCAGATTTTCTGAAATTCAATGATATTGAAGATGATTTAATTTTATTTATACTAACAAAAACTGTTAGTTTTTGTTAGTATAAATAAAATTAAATCATCTTCAATATCATGTGAAATATAATATGACGGGATTAATTAATAAACATATCATATTAGGAGTAAGCGGTGGTATCGCGGCATATAAAACTATAGATCTTGTACGATGTTTAAAAGAACAAGGTTCAGAAGTAAGAGTGATCATGACAAAATCTGCAAAAAAATTCGTTACCCCCTTAAGTTTGCAAACAATATCATGTCATCCAGTTTTGGACAATTTTCTTACCCCTCAAATAGAAACTACAATGCCTCATATAAAGTTAGCTAAATGGGCTGATTTAGTTTTACTTGCTCCGGCTACAGCCAATTTATTAGCTAGATTATCTGTGGGATTAGCTAATGATTTATTATGTAGTTTATGTTTAGCTACAACAGCTCCTATTGCTGTAGCTCCATCCATGAATCAACAAATGTATAAAGCTATTGCAACTCAAACAAATTTAGATATTCTACGAAAAAGAGGGGTTTTAATATGGGGACCAGATTATGGATGTCAAGCTTGTAATGATATTGGTTATGGACGCATGACGGATCCCAAAGTACTTGCTGAATACGTAAAACATTACTTTTCTCATGATAGTTCTTTAAGTCATCTTAATATCATGATTACTGCCGGTCCGACGCACGAAGCCTTAGATCCCGTTCGTTTTTTCACTAATTATAGTTCAGGAAAAATGGGATTTGCTATCGCCCAAGCCGCTGCAGATAAAGGAGCAAAAGTTACATTAATTGCAGGTCCAGTAAATTTACGTACTCCTATTCGAGTGCAACGTATTAATGTTATTTCCGCGTTAGACATGCAAGAAGCAGTTATGAGAGACATTAGTGATCAACAAATTTTTATCGGTTGTGCAGCAGTATCAGATTATCGTATTTGTCATGTTTCTCTTGAAAAGATTAAAAAGAATAAAAATACTTTAAAAATAATTATGATTAAAAACCCCGATATCGTAGCGGAAGTAGGGTCGTTAATTGAAAATCGTCCTTATGTCGTTGGATTTGCCGCTGAAACTAATAATATAAAAAAATATGCTCAAGATAAACGTATTAGTAAACATTTAGATTTAATTTGTGCTAATAATATTTCTCGTATGAACCAAGGATTTAATAGTGATAATAATGCTTTATATCTATTTTGGAATAAAGGAAGTGTTATATTGCCTTTAAGAAAAAAAAAATTGTTAGCACAACAACTTATTAATGAAATTATTAATCGTTATAATGAAAATAATTAATGTTAAAATTATTAATAATCGTATTTATAAGCATTTTTATTTGCCAAAATACGCTACGTTAGGATCTGCTGGATTAGATTTATCAGCTTGTTTGGATAAACCTTTGACTATTTATCCTGGAAAAACTCATTTAATTTCTACCGGTATTGCGATACATATTTCTGATAAAAAAATAGCAGGTGTTATTTTGCCTCGATCAGGTTTAGGACACAAATATGGTATTGTTTTAGGAAATTTGGTGGGATTAATTGATTCAGATTATCAAGGAGAATTGATAGTATCTTTATGGAATCGTGGGCCAAAAAAGTATATTGTATATCCTGGGAAACGAATAGCACAATTAGTTTTTATGCCAATAATTCAAGTTAAGTTTTCTGTAGTTAAATCATTTATACCTACCAAACGTGGGTCACATGGTTTTGGGCATTCGATGTAAAATATTGTTAATTACACATAATAATGTGTAATGTGTATTTTAAATTTATCAATACATATAATTTTATTATAAATATCTCATTAAGATAATAAGATCAAATTAAATATATTAATGTTTGTATATATATTAATAATTATTAATCGCTATATGGTAACGACCATTGGTCTATAAATTTGATTGATTTAAATTTCAAATGATTATTTATTTTTAAAATAATTTTTTAATATTTTATTATATTTAATTATTAACAAATAAGTTATATAAGATATATATGAGGAATATAAATCTACTATAAATTCATAAATTATTTTATAATGAAAAATTATCTTAAAAATAAATACAATAAAAATTGTTTAAAATTTGTATATGTCGTATACAAAACTTTTATTTTATACACTTCAAACGTATTATGTTTAGTATATTTTATTATGCTATTTTACTAAATAATAATAAATTAATTATTTTATAGATAAAATTGAACGTGTTATTGTAGTGATTTATATTTTCAATATAAACAATAATTTTGATAAAAAATCATCAATAGTAGTATAGTGCATACTACTATGTATTTAATTAATAAAATTTTATAGGCATTAAAAAAATCTGAATTTTTTTTAAAAATTAAATTGATGTATATAAATATATGAAATAACAATTTCAATTAAAGAATGCGTGACAAAATAAAATTATTGCAACTTTAAAGTTTATTTTTGTACATATTAACAAAATTTAGGTGATTGTTATGATTCATAGCATGACCGCTTTCTCAAGGCATGAAGTGAAATATACATGGGGTAATGTTATCTGGGAAATTTGTTCTTTAAATCAACGTTATTTAGATATTCATATCGATTTACCTAAATATCTGTGTAATTTGTCATGGGTAATTCGTAAAAATATTAAAGATTCTATTATTAGGGGGAAGATAGAATGCACTTTACATATCAAAATAAATAATAATTGCGACAATAATACAGAGTCATTTACTGTTAATAAACAATTGGTGCATGATCTTGTGTTATACGCAAAATGGGTAAAAACATTAACTAATGAAGGTGAAATTAATCCGATAGATATTTTATCTTGGCCAGGAGTAATAACGTATAAACAAAATAATTTAAATAATATGAATAATATTCATGCCGAATTATTAATATGTTTTAAAGAAACATTACATAATTTGATACAAGATAGAGAAAGAGAAGGTATTTTTTTAAAAAATAAAATTATAGAACGATTACATCTAATGTATGCTGAAGTGAACAAAATTCATCAACATATCCCTAATATATTGGAGCGCAGACGAAAAACACTCTTGGAACAAATGAAAGATGTTTGCATTTATTCTGACCCAATACGATTGGAACAAGAATTATTAATAGTAGCTCAAAAAATTGATATTTCAGAAGAAGTAGATCGTCTAATTATTCATATCAAAGAGATGCATCGTATTCTCGATGGGAACGGAGCTGTTGGTAGGAAACTAGATTTTGTAATACAAGAACTACATAGAGAAGCTAATACATTAACTTCTAAATCTATAAATTCTTATATTACTCAATTAGCAATTTCCTTAAAAATACTTATTGAACAGATACGTGAGCAAACTCAAAATATTGAGTGATATAATCAGAGTACCCACCTATAAAATCTTTTCATATTTAAAATCTGTATTGGTCATATAATCTGATAATTTTTGCAATTCTTAATTATATTATAATCTTATCAAATAATGTTTCATTTAATCAACTAATCTAATTAAACGTAATATTGAATACTGAAATTTAATGCACTTAAACTTTAACTACAGAGACATATGCATATATAAACAATAACTATTATATACATGCATATATATGAAGTAGATTCATTTATTAAAAAATTAGGTTTTAATATTATTATTTTTAATAAAAAGTTTTTAATATAATTTTTGTACTCAAATCCGTTTTATTTAAGTGTTATATAAATTTATATAGTTAATATTTTACTATAAATTAACTGATATATATCCTTTAATATTATTATTTTTTATAAATAAATGTGAATGTATACGAGAATATATGATTCAACAAAAAATATTATTTTAATATAAATATATAATTTTTTATTTTTATTTTCATAAAAATATAAAATATTATTTTATATTTTATAATAAAATTGTTGTATTTTTGATTTGGATCTGTTTATTTGCAGATATATAGAATTTTAATATTAAAAATAAATCATAAAATATAAAAAAATTATTTTTTAACAAAACTATAAGAAGTTTTATTTTTCCGATAGTCATATTTCAAATTTAAAAAAACTCCGATAAAATATAAATAGTAAAACAACACAAATTAAATATTAAAATATATATATTCTGAATTAATAATGTCTGCTATTTTTTAATAAAACCAAAATATTAATTTAGTAAAATTACAATAAATTAGGAGGTATACGCTGCAATAGTTAATTAAAAAAAATAATTAATTATCAGATATAAACAATTGTCTGAAAAGTTATTATTCTTAATAAACAATACTTCAAAAAATAATAATTACTATTTTTAGACTATTATTAACTGATACTGCCAAATACAGTCTTATTATCGTTATTGATTCAATATAGAGACAAATAATTATGAATAGATTAACAGATATTTCAAACATGGTAGAATCCTTATCTCGTATTTATCATCGTTTACGCAAGGAAATAAATGGCCAATTAATTAATGAAGGTCTTTCAATGTCTAAAATGAAAATCTTGCATCTTATTACTACCGGAAAAACCAGCGCAACAGACATTAAAAATTACATGGGGTTTTCATCAAGAACCGTTGTAACAGTTCTTGATGCATTAGAAAAAGATGAAATGTTACGTCGACAACAAAGTCTGACAGATCGTAGAGTAAAATACGTTTATATTACAGAAAAAGGACGTGATAAATTACGTATTGCTGAAGATACACATAACATCATTTTAGATCGCATATTTTCCCTTTTGTCTGATGTACAACTTAAAAGCTTTAGAGAAGTATGCAATTTACTTGAAATACAACAAAAAAATAATATGGCAAGATAACAATACGACATACACGCATACTACACTATAGATTTTCATTAACATAAATAAGGTCCTCGGTGGAACTAACAATTTTAGTAATTTGATAGTAACAATGTATACTTTAGTGTAATCAAATTACAAAATGTTTTATTGAGGATCTTCTATTAAAACAATCTTAATATATAATAATAATGTTTAACATGAATTAGAGACAAATATATAGTTATTCAAAACATACGTAATAAATCTTAGTCATTTATGCAATCAAATATGTATATGATTATTTTATGATGAAATATTCAGGAATATTGTGTATTATATCCGCTCCTAGTGGGACAGGAAAATCTACGTTAATTCAAACTGTAATACAATATGATCGCTTTGTTTATCCAACTAAACTATCTATTTCTTATACCACACGTACTAAAAGACCTGGAGAAATACACGGAAAAGATTATTATTTTATTTCAGAAAAAGCATTTAAATATATGATCGATAAAAATATGTTTTTTGAATATGCTATTATTTTTAATCATTATTATGGTACCGCAAAAAGTAATATTGAAATGATGTTAAACGCTGGCATACATATTGTGTTGAATATTGACTGGAAAGGAGCGCAACAAATTCGCAGTAAAATATCAAAAAATATCTATACTATTTTTATTTTGCCTCCATCAAAGAAAGAATTAGCACATCGATTGTATCTGAGAGGAGAAGATACAGAAACAGTGATCGCCGCACGCATGGACCAAGCGATGGACGAAATTAGCCATTTTAAAGAATATGATTATGTTATCATAAATGATAATTTTAATATTGCTTTGATACATTTACAGTCAATTATGTTATCCGAGCAATTGCGAATAGCGCATCAAAAAATACGCTACGCAACATTAATCGATCATTTATTATTGCCAGATATATAAATAATAAATTAAATATAAATACATAAATATGTATGTGTGTTTGCGATCAATATAAATTTAATTAAACTAATAAATACAGTCTACATACACGGTAAATAAAAATGGCACGTATAACTGTACAGGATGCTGTAGAAAAAGTTGGTAATATATTTGATTTAATATTAGTTGCCGCGCGACGTGCACGGCAAATGCAAATTGGTGGAAAAGAAACGTTGATTACAAAAAATAATAATGATAAATATACCGTACTTGCTCTCAGAGAAATAGAAGAAGACTTAATTACTAAAAAATAAATACCAACTACATATGCAATCAAAAAAATTAGTATTGCTTGATCCATGAAATTGATATTCAGGAGCAACAGTCTCTTTAAAATAATAAAAATTAAAAAATTTATTAAAATTGAAGATTGTTGCATCTTTTGATGTAAATCTGTAGTATTGATATAATGTGTATAATTTCTTGTTTATAGAAGTAACAGCCTACCACAAATAATGTATTGTATAAGTCCTCAAACTATTTTTAATGTGGCTAATGATACTTGTAATGTAAGTTCATTTTGCATGATATACATCAACAAAATAATAACTCGTATAAGATTATTAATTTTTTAAATTTATACAAAAATGTGTATGTGCGATTACACCTCATGGTATTCATGATGTATATAATACAAAAATATTAGCACAATTAAATTTCTGACATTTTTTCTATGTTGAATTAAAAATAATTAAAAAATGATTAATAATAGTTATACATACAAGTATTTTTTATTTTTATTACATTAGATTATTTATTAAAATAATAGTAATATAAGATATGAGTGTTATTTTTAAAAATTAAATTTTAATAAAAGATCAATAGATCTGATTCAATGCATTACATGCATATGTAACATTGGTAATTATGTCAATGCAAATATGTTGATTAAATAAAGTTTTGAAAAATGTTAATCACAAGAGCCTTAGTAGATGGTATTTTGTAGCGCATTATTTAGTAATATTATCATCATATGATATATAATAGCTGAGAGTATAAATATGACAAATATTGAAAAAATTTTTTCTATTATAAACGAAAATCAAATAAAATTTGTTGATTTACGTTTTACTGATACAAAAGGAAAAGAACAACACATTACTATCCCTAAAACACAGGTTAATGATCATTTATTTAATCATGGAAAAATTTTTGATGGGTCTTCCATTAAAGGGTGGAAAGATGTTAGCAAATCAGACATGATATTAATGCCTGATCTTACTAGCTTTGTGATAGATCCATTTTATGAAGATGCTACAATCATTATTCGTTGCGATATCATTGATCCTAGTACTATGAAAAATTATGATAGAGATCCACGGTCTATAGCTAAACGATCAGAAATATTTTTGTATAATTCTGGTATTGCCGATATTGTTATGTTTGGTCCTGAACCAGAATTTTTTTTATTTGACAGTATTCATTTTGCAACAACAATATCAGGATCTTATGTAATCCTTGACGATCGAGAATCATCATGGAACAGTGGTAAAATTTATAAAGACGGAAATAAAGGTCATCGTCCTAGAATAAAGAGTGGATATGCCCCAGTGCCTCCAATAGATTCTTCTCAGGACTTGCGATCTACTATGTCTTTAACAATGGAAAAAATGGGATTGATCGTAGAGGCTCATCATCATGAAGTTGCAACATCGGGTCAAAATGAAATAGCAACTCGATTTAATACTCTTACTAAAAAAGCTGATGAAATACAAATATATAAATATGTAGTACACAATGTTGCTCATAATGCTGGGAAAACTGCAACTTTTATGCCGAAACCCATTATGAATGATAATGGGTCAGGCATGCATTGCCATATATCCTTACATAAAAAAGATACTAATTTATTTTCAGGTCTTCAATATGGCAATCTTTCTGATATCGCTTTATTTTATATTGGTGGTATTTTGCGTCACGCTAAAGCATTAAATGCTATAACCAATCCAACTACTAATTCGTATAAACGTTTAGTTCCAAATTATGAAGCTCCAGTAATGTTGACTTATTCTGCTTGTAATCGTTCTAGTGCGATTCGCATTCCATCATCTCTAGGAAAATCACAAAAAGGCGACGTAGCATGTCGCGTTGAAGTTCGTTTTCCTGATCCTTCTGCTAATCCTTATCTAGCGTTTTCTGCATTGCTTATGGCTGGATTAGACGGCATTATCAATAAAATTCATCCCGGAGATCCGGTTGATAAAAACTTATATGCTATTTCTGAAAAAGAAGCATTATCCATACCGCATATGGCTAAATCTCTTGACGAAGCATTAAAATCTTTATATGAGGATCATGAATTTTTAACTCGAGGCAACGTCTTTACCCAGGAATATATTAATACATATATTTTATTGTGTCAAGAAGACAGTAGATTAGTATCTACTACGCCACATCCTGTAGAATTTGATCTATATTATAGTGTTTAAAAATAATTTTTTGTAAAATATGTAAAAATACGTATATAACAATATTATTGTTGATTATAGTAATTCAAAAATTTTTATTAGGAATAAAAACAATTTGTTTTTTATTCATATAAAACTAGTTATTGTAGGATTTAATATTTAAATAAATAAATTATATAAATTTAGAAACTTATTTTCATATTTACCATTTTATGATACATGATTATCATGTTACTTATTTTTTAATAAGCGTACCTGCAGTTTACTGTTTACCTAATGAAAAAATAGGTATGGAAGTAGCTTTTGTTGGTTATTCTAATAGTGGCAAATCTAGTGCTATTAATGCGTTAACTTATCAAAAAAAATTAACTAAAGTAAGTAAAACACCAGGATGTACACAACTTATTAATTTATTTGAGGTCAGTCCGGGTATTCGTCTGATTGATTTTCCTGGCTATGGTTATGCTAAAAAGACAAAAAAAAGAAAAAACTACTGGCATGACGTGATATGTGAATATTTAAAAAAAAGAGAAAATTTAAAAGGATTGATATTAATGATGGATATTAGGCATCCAATAAAGGATTTAGATCAAAAAACAATTGAAAGTGCGCTTTCCGTAGATGTTCCTATTTTTACTTTATTGAGCAAATCAGATAAAATTTCTAGAAATATTTTGCAAGTTACATCTAAAAAAATAATGCACGATATGCAGATGATGTTTGAAACACATATACAAGCCGAACCTTTTTCTGTTGTCAAAAAATATGGAATACACTCATTAAAAAGAGTCCTTGATAATTGGTTAAGATAATATATTTTTACGATTTATCATGTCCTCTCTGTATCATATCTCAAAACATATGATTTATATAAATGCATTATTCTAATCAATTGTTATTAATCATGTATTTATTATATTTAATATATTGACCTAATATAGATTGATATATTAGTGTGCTTGCTCCCAATTCTTTCCAATACCAACATCTACTTTTAGTGGTACATCCATAATAAAACATTCTTCCATTAATTTTTTAATTTTTTTTACAACAGGGTCTACAATATCATTGTGTACTTCAAATACTAATTCGTCATGTACTTGCATAATGATACGCGCTGGAATTTCATCTTTTTGTAACCAATTATCAATAGATATCATTGCTTTCTTAATAATGTCAGCAGCGCTCCCTTGCATAGGAGCATTAATCGCTGCTCTTTCAGCGCCTTTTTTTTGAAGAATATTAGCAGAGTAAATATCTGGTAAATATAACTTTCGTCCGTCTAGTGTAGATACATAACCATATTTATTAGCATGCTCTCGAATATGTTGCATATATTTCATAACACCAGGATAACGATTAAAATAACGATCTACATATTTTTGAGCTTCCTTACATGTTACTGATAATTGACGCGCTAATCCAAATGCGCTCATTCCATAAATTAATCCAAAATTAATAGTTTTAGCTCGTTGTCTTTGTTCATCAGTAACCGAGTGTAGTGCAGTAACAAAGATTTCAGAAGCTGTTGCAGTATGAATATCTTTTTCAGAAAGAAAATCATTGATTAATTCGATATCTTGAGAAAGATGCGCCATAATTCTTAATTCTATTTGGGAATAATCAGCCGCTACAATTAAAAAATTTTTGGGAGCAATAAAAGCCTGACGTATTTTCCTTCCATCGTAATTTCTATTTGGAATATTTTGCAAATTAGGACTAGTAGAAGAAAGACGTCCTGTAGAAGTTCTAGTTTGATTATATGAGGTGTGCACCCTATTTGATTTTTTATTAATCATAGCGATTAATTTGTTGATATAAGTAGATTGTAATTTAGATAAAGCACGATACTGCAAAATGATTTTTGGCATTGAATATTTTTTTGACAATTTTTTCAATACCTCTTCATTAGTTGAAGGAGCCCCTTTAGGAGTTTTTTTTAAAATTGGCAATTTTTGCTGATTATATAATATTTCTTGTAATTGTTTAGTTGAAGCAAGATTAAAAGGAGTGCCTACTAATTGATACGCTTCTAGCTCTAATGCATGAAGCCGATAATCTAATTCTACCGCATGTGTATTAAGTAGTTTTTTATCAATTAATACGCCATAGCTTTCAATGCGTGATAGGATAGATATTAGAGGCATTTCTACTTCTTCAAATATTTTTTTTAGTTTATTATTTGCTTCTATCTTTGGCCATAAAGTATGATGCAGATTGAACAGGGATTTAATAAATTGAGCAGCATGTAGAGATTGTAATTGTATATTTTGTAGGTCTGAAATTATATTATTTTCATTATAATTATCATAATTTTTTTTAAAATTCGTAACAGCGTTAAATGTGTCTTTATCTAAAAAATTTTTAATATCATGATAATTAGCGGTACCATACAGTACATATAATTCTAATATAACATCACAGGCCATGCCAGCTAAGTTTATATTATAACGCTTTAAGACAGAATAACTAAATTTTAAATTTTGGCCTACTTTTTTTATTTTTTCATTTTCTAAAGTTGGTTGCAAAATTGATAATATCTCTTCAAGATATAAAAAATTCTGATGATTATTAACTGAATCAGTTTTTATAGGAATATACGCACTTTCTTTAGCATCTATAGATAAACATATACTTATGATATTGGCTGTAGAAACATTAAATACATCTGTATATATACTAAATATAAAAAATTTGGATTCGTCAATTTTTTCAATCCAATGACAAAGCATTTCAACATTATGTATTATTTTGATAATTTTTTTTTCTTTGGAATAATCTGATAATAAATTATTTTTTTGAAACAAAAGCGTATTATTTAACCGTCGGTGTGATGGTACATGTTTCAAATGGTGATATTTATCCAGCCATGTTCCTGACTGTAAATCTGTTAACCAATTTTTAAATTCATACTGTGTAAATAACAATTGCAAAGTGTTAATATTTATCTGTTGTATTAACAGTTGATAATCGGATATATTTAAAGATACATCTGTTTTAATAGTCGTCAGTTTATAAGAAAGAAATGCTACTTCTTTGTTGGCTTGTAATGTGTTTTGTATTGCTCTAGCGCCGCGTAAATCTAAATTTAATAGACTAATTTTATCTAAATGATCATATAATGCTTTTAAATTACCTATTTTATTTAATAAAATCTGAGCAGTTTTTTTTCCTATTCCAGGCACTCCAGGAATGTTATCAGAACGATCTCCTATTAATGCTAAATAATCAGCTATTAGAGTTGGTGGTACTCCAAACTGTTTTTCTACTTCTTTAGGAGTAAAAATAATATTCGACATAGTATTAATAAGAGTTATTTGAGATGATACTATTTGAGCCATATCCTTATCTCCCGTACTAATTAACACAGAATTTCCTGATCGCGCACAAGATATAGCTAATGTACCTATCACATCATCTGCTTCTACGTCAGGCACCTTAAGAATTGGTAACCCCATGGCTTGTATTATTTCACATAATGGATCAATTTGAGTATATAAATTCTTGGGGGTTTTCATGCGATTAGCTTTATATTTTTCAAATAAATTGTTACGAAAGGTTTTTCCCATTGCATCAAAAACAACCACCATGTGAGTAGGTTGATATCGTATCAATAGACTTTTAATCATATTGATTACTCCATATATTACCCACACCGGTTTTCCGTCGCTAGTGATTAATTCTGGAAACGCATGATACGCACGGTGTATATAACAAGATCCATCCACTAAAATTATCGGATTATTTATAATTGTAATCATAATGACATTTATATATGACTAATCTTACAGAAAAGACAAGAGAATATTAGACTATTGCTTAGTAAAACTATTAACTATAAGGCTATTATAAACAACAAAATAATAAAATCAATGAAGTCATTTCGTAAAATAATTTCAATAAAAAATAAAATACTTGTATATGCCAGTATGATGATATAATGAATATGTAAAGATTACGTTTTATCTATAAGTAAATTTAGCAACTCACAAAATTGTTTTATATAAGCGTTAACTGATGATATATCTAACTTCTCGTTTTTTATCATATATTTCCCATTGATAAATATTGATGGTACTCCTCTCAAACGAAAATTTATTGCTGCTTGTTCCTGATCTAAAATTAAAGATTTCACTAATACGCTATCCCAAGTAATATCAAATTCTTCTGCATTGACACCAGATTTAATGAATATTTCACGAATATCTTCCACAGTGTGAATAGATTGTTGTTTTTGTATCGCTGTAAATAATATAGGACTGATTCTATCTTCTATTCTTAATGCTATTGCTACAGCCCAAGCATGTGTCAATTGTTTTCCTAAATTACCTAGAAAATTCACATGATATTTATAAAAATTTACATTTTTAGGCAATGTTTGTTCTATATTATTAGAAATATGATAAATTTCTTCAAATTGATAGCAATGTGGACAATAAAAAGAAAAAAATTCCAGTAATTGAGGTGCATTATGAATAGGTTTATTTAGTCGAATGTATTGCCTTCCTTCTATAATTGAAGATGAAATGCTTTTACATGAAAATATCAAATAAATTACTATCCAAATAAGATGCAATTTTTTCATACCCCCTCCTAATAAGTACATAAATATTTCATATAAAAATATAAATATTGTAATATTATGATAGAATACTATTCTAAATTAGTTAATATTAAAATTAATTTAATTATTGATGTTCGTTTTAGTTGTAATATATTACATTGTGTAATATACATGTGAGCTTGTGTGATTGTTACAAGTTAATAGAGTGTATGATTGATATATCAAGTAGGTATAGATAATAATTAAATAAAAAAATATTTTTATCTATTTAGTATCATTGTTAGTCATAAAATATTTTTTATATAACATATAGTATTATTGAATATGCTTATTTTCTACAAAAATTTACATTAAAAATATCTATCTATATGTAAAATATAGATAGATATTTTTCGTGGTTACAATATGTCATTACAGACATGTTTATAACGTTATACTTAAAACGTTTGTGAATGATTGTATGTTGTTATTAATAGAGATCTTATATAAATTTATTTTTTAATATAGAAATAATGTATGCGGTGATTTATTTATAATAAATTGCAGTGTATCCCTTTGTTTTTATTGTAAAAAATCCATCATATTACTATGTGTTTAATTTTGTGTATCTTACTTAATTGTATTATTTTTTTTATTGTAAAATATTATGTCTATATGTCTAGTTTTTCCCAAATACTATCAATATAATGTCGTACTGTGTCGTGCATTTTAATTGGAATACCCCATTCTCTTTCAGTTTCCCCGGGCCATTTGTTTGTTGCATCCATACCTATTTTAGAGCCTAAACCAGAAATAGGGCTAGAGAAATCAAGATAATCAATTGGGGTATTTTTTACGATTATGATATCTCGATCAGGGTCCAGGCGTGTAGTTATCGCCCATACTACATCATTCCAATCCCGAGCATTAATATCGTCGTCACATACGATAATAAATTTAGTATACATAAATTGTTTCAAAAAAGACCATATTCCAAAAATTATACGTTTAGCGTGTCCAATATATTGTTTTTTTATAGTTACAACAGCCAATCTATATGAGCAACCTTCAGGAGGTAAATAAAAATCTGTAATTTCTGGGAATTGCTTTTGTATGATAGGGATGAACATTTCATTCATTGCCATTCCAAGAATCGCAGGCTCATCTGGTGGACGACCAGTATACGTAGAATGATAAATTGGATTGTTCCGTTGGGTAATATGGGTAATAGTGCATACTGGAAATTTAGCGGTAGTATTGTAATATCCTGTATGGTCTCCAAAGGGTCCTTCTATTGCTGTTTCATCTCGTTCTAAATATCCTTCCAATACAATTTCAGAATTAGCTGGAACGTCTAAGTCGCATGAAATGCATTTAATTACTTCAGTTCTACAACCTCTTAGTAAACCAGAAAAGGCATATTCGGATAGTGTATCAGGAATGGGAACTACCGCTCCTATTAAAGTAGCTGGATCAGCGCCTAATGCTACAGTAATTGGAAATCTTCTCTCTGAAGTATTTTTATGCCATTCTTGAAAATCTAATGCGCCACCACGATGAGATAACCATCTCATAATGATTTTATTTTTAGATAGCACTTGTTGACGATAAATTCCAAGATTTTGTCGTTTACTTTTTAGACCGCGCGTTATCGTAATACCCCAAGTAATTATAGGAGATACGTCTTGAGGCCAGCAACGCATTATTGGCATATGTGTGATATCTACATCTTGATTACACCAAACATTTTCTTGGCACGGAGCTGTACTGACACGCTTAATCGGCATATGTAAGATATGACGAAAATGAGGTATTTTAGAAAAAAAATCATGCACTCCTGTCGGTAATTCCGGTTCTCTTAAAAATGCAAGTAATTTTCCAACATCACGCAAAGATAAAATGTTTTCTTTTCCCATTCCTAAAGCTATTCTATTCGGGGTACCAAATAAATTACAAAGGACAGGTATTGTATATCCTGTAGGATTTTCAAAAAAAAGCGCTGGACCTCCAGATTTAATAGTGCGATCAGCAATTTCTGTTATTTCCAAATCAGGATTAATGGGAAATTTAATTCTTTTTAAGTCTCCCCTATGTTCTAAGATTTTTATAAAATCACGTAAATCTTTATATTTCATATCCTGTTAATAATCATTAAATGTTGTTATAATTCAATATATGTTACAAAATATCGTATAATTGTCATGAAGTACAGTTTTAAAGTTATAATTGAATTAATTAACATTATCATATTTCAGAATTCATTTAATATAAAATGTTTCATGGAATTGCTCAAATAAACTTGTGTTATGAAATAAAATTCAATTGGACAGTAATAACATATTATTATTGTATGATACGTTTCCAACCTATTGTCCAAATAAAAATTCCAATTACAAATAAAAAAATAGAAAAAATTTTTAAATATTTATCCTGTATGTATAAGAAAATACTGCTGGTAACTAATGTTGCGCCAATACCGAATAAAAATAACGCTTGACCGTGATTAGTTCGCTGAGTTCTTAATTCTCTTATTAATATTTCTATTTTTCTTTGTAGCATACAAGAACGTTTAAATTCATT